>SABL01000204.1 GCA_009928985.1 Clostridia bacterium | reverse complement strand
GGGCATGGAGGATGACATCGGCGTCACTGTTGCCTGACAGGCCCACCGCGCCTGGGATCACAAACCCACCCAGGAGCAGGGGGCGTGCGAGTTCCTCTGCTGTGGCAGGCCGGCTTAGACGGTCGACAAAGCGGTGGCTGTCCTGCCCGATCGTGCTACGATACTCATAAGCCATGGTCAGTCATCCGTCTCCGGAGCCTCGGGTCCGGTCGATTTGCCCTGGCGGATTTCCACGCGGCGGATTTTGCCACTGATTGTTTTTGGCAGTTCGGTGACAAACTCCAGGATACGGGGGTATTTGTAAGGCGCGGTATGCGTCTTGACATAATTCTGCAATTCAATTTTCAGCGCTTCGCTGGACTCATAGCCGCGGGCCAGGACGACTGTGGCCTTGACCACATGGCCACGGTCGGGATCCGGCACACCGGTGATCGCACATTCGAGGACAGCTGGGTGTTCCATCAGGACGCTTTCGACCTCGAAAGGTCCGATCCGGTAGCCAGAGCTTTTGATGATGTCATCGGCCCGGCCGACAAACCAGAGGTAGCCTTCTTCATCCTGCCAGGCCAGGTCACCCGTATGGTAGACCCCGTCATGCCAGACTCTGGCGGTCAGTTCAGGGTCGCGGTAATAGCCGCGAAACATGCCGGGCAAGGTGTCCGGCTCGATCCGGATGCAAATTTCACCGGACTGGCCTGGCGACACTTCCCTGCCCTCGTCATCGAGCAGAACAATGTTGTAAACCGGTGAAGGCTTGCCCATCGAACCGGGTTTGGTCTTCATCCAGTAATTGGTCACGACAGCCAATGTCATCTCGGTCTGGCCGTAACCTTCCTTGAGCTCGAGGCCGGTCGCCTTGAGGAATTGTTCGTAGACCTCCGGATTCAGGGCTTCTCCCGCGATCGTGCAGTGCTGGAGATGAGACAGGTCGTACTGAGCCAGGTCCTCCTTGATCAGGAAGCGGTACAAGGTCGGCGGCGCACAGAAGGTCGTAACGCGGTCATCCTGGAGCCGGGTCAGCAGGGCCTGGGGGACAAACCGGTCGTAATCGTAGACGTAGACACCGGCTTCCATCAGCCACTGACCATAGATCTTGCCCCAGGCGGACTTGGCCCAGCCAGTGTCTGCTACGGTCAGATGCAGGCCTTCCGGATCGACGCGGTGCCAGTAGCGGGCGGTCGGGATGTGGCCGATCGGATAGGTGAAGTCGTGGGTGACCATTTTTGGCATGCCGGTCGTGCCCGATGTGAAATAAAGCAGCATCCGGTCTTCGTTGCCAGGAGCCGCATCACCCGTCGGCTGGACAAACGGCTGGGACCGGTCCAGACCATCCTGGAAAGACAGCCAGCCGTCCCGGCTGCCATGCACCATGGCCCGGATCAACGGATGGCCAGTCAAAGCTGCAGCCTCGTCGACATGGGCGGCGATTTCACCTTCACCGGTACAGATCACGGCTTTGATATCGGCTGCCTGGTAACGGTAAGTCAGATCCTTGACCTGCAGCTGGTTGGTCGCCGGAATCGCCACGGCGCCGATCTTGTGCAGTGCCAGGATGGCGAACCAGAACTCATAGTGGCGTTTGAGGATCAACATGACGGGATCGCCTTTTTTCAGGCCTAAAGACTGGAAAAAAGAAGCCGTCCGGTCGCTTTGCTCCTTCAGCTCAGAGAACGAGAATGTCCTGGCTTCTCCGGCCTCATTGCACCAATGCATCGCCCGGCGGTCTGGCTCAGCTTTCGCGATGGCATCGACGACATCGTAGGCAAAATTGAAGGGACCTGGTACTTTAAGCTGGTAGTCAGTGACGACACCATTGGCATCGACTGTTTCATCGAGATAGCGCTGGTAAAGATGCAGCATGGCAAAAACTCCTGTTTTTTCTTTCTGGTCACTGTAATCTTGAACCTTTGTGACGGCTTCAGTTGGGGCGAACGACTACCGCCAGGAATTGGCAGGGCATGTTGTCGATGGCCACCATGCCATGGGGCAGACTCGAATCGTAATATATGGTGTCGCCTTCGTTCAAGATCTCCACGTGCGGGCCAATCTGGATTTTCAGGCTGCCGGAAAGAACCAGATCCATTTCCTGACCGACATGGGTATTGAGTTCAATGTTGGCAGCCTCTGATCCGGTCTCGTAGGGAGCTGTGACCAGGAAAGGTTCGATCTTGCGATCCTTGAACCGGTAAGCCAGATTGCCGTAAGAGAACCCACGCCGGCGATCGATCGGCAGACCTTCGCCTTTTCTGACAATGGCGTATCCTTCCAGGCGTGCCGGTTCACCGGTCAAAAGTTCTGTCAGGTCGACTTTCAGGAATTCTGCAGCCTTGTATAAAAAGGAAAATCCAATGTCGATCTGGCCGCTTTCGATCTGGCGACACAGGTCTGCGGAAACCCCGGTCGCCCGGGCCAGGGATTCCACCGAGTGGCCACTGTCCTCACGCAAAGCTCGCAAGCGGGCAGCTATCTGCATAATCCGGTCATCCATCACTCATGCCTCCTCAGTTGGTTTTTATCTCATTTCCACTCTAACCGAACGCAGGACAAAAAAAAAGGTGCGTGGCACGCACCTTTTTCCAGATATTGTTTGGTTCAAGGATTGAGGTAGGTATTGACCAGTTGGTCCAGCTGCTCCTGGCTGTTTTCACCATAACCGATCAGGGATCGCTTGATCGCAGCATCGACCAGCATGGTGAACTGGGGCAATTGACTGACCTGAAAATCACTGGCCAATTTGCTTTCGACCGTCGCATCGATCCAGACAATGGCCAGCTGGTCCTGATGATCATCGGCCAATTGCTCGATCCGCGGAATGACTCGGGTATTGGCC
>SABL01000203.1 GCA_009928985.1 Clostridia bacterium | reverse complement strand
CTCCAGCTGCTCATTGTTCTTATAGACCTCCAGCTTCAGGAACGGCGCCACCGACTCGCTCTTCAGCTCGTATCTCACCTGTTCGTTCGTATAGCCGCCCTTATAGGCAGCCTCAGCGGTACCCACCTTCGGCGTCACTGTCAGTGTCGGCACACCTTGGTCGACCAAGACCTGGTGGGTCTGGATCTCTGCCTCGGCTGTGTCGTAATTGCCGGCATCATCCAGCGTCCGAACCCGGACCGTCTGCACACCCTGTTGGAGTTGAATGGTCCCCACGTTAGTTGTCAACGCAAGCTGAGTCCAATCGCCAGAATCGATCTGGTACCAGGCGGTCACCGGGGCCTGACCTGCGTCCTGAGTCACCCTGACCGTCAGGGTGTTGTCCTTGTACCAGGTATCCTGATTCGGACTCACTTCCACGCCCGATCCATTGTCGATCGTCACGCCTGCCGGGGCCGGAGTGTCCTTGTCGATTCGGACCCAGCCAAAAACAGTCTCTTCACCCTCGATGCCAGTACGCGAAACAGCCCGGAATTTGATTTCAAGATCAGAGAAATGACCCTCTGACACCTGTTGGGTGAAAGTGTCTTCGATCGCTATTTGCCAGTCGCTCCAGGCAGTTTCGCCAGCCAGGCGGGTGGCGTATTCATACCGGTCGACACCGGCGACTGTATTGCCACTGCCCGAAAGCGCAAACTGGACATCCTGGTTGATCCAGTTGCCAGCTTGATAGGAATCTCCGGTCTGACCATCTGCAAGAATTCGCGCCTGGATGAACGGAGCGCTGGGTTTCGTCGCATCCACAACGACCAGTTCGGTCGTGATCACGGTCTGGTTGCCAGCTTTGTCTGTGACCTGGACATAGATGATCCCGCGACGCGGATCATTGATTGGCAAGGTGAACGGTCCCGTATATACTTTGCCGGCTTCACTGGACCAGACCGCATCATTCACACCAATCGCCTGGGGCTTCTCGTGATCGGAGACATAGGTCCGGATCTTAGCCACGCCACTGATCAGGGCAGCTGTGTCCGCCTGGACGGACACGATCAGGGTTTTGTCGAAGAACAGTCCGAGCGTCATTCCCTGCAGAAGCTCGCGCAGGCTTTGCTGGGCCTGATCAGGCTCCTGGCCCAGCACCCGGATCGATTCTGCAACCGGCGCTGTTGTGTCGAGATTGACAATGGCAGAAGATTTAATTGTGAAGGTCCGGTCAAGCTCGTCAATGACCCGGAACATGACCGTCGTGGTGGACTGGTCCCTCTCGGATGTGTCAACGGTAAAAGAGTCCGCATCGGTCCAGGTCTGGCCAGCATCGATGCTGAATTGCAGCCATTCCTCACTGCCTTCGAACCCGGCCGTCCCTTCAGTGATCAAGAAAGCGGCGCGGATCACCTGGCTGCTGTTGTACCAGTGATCGGCTGTATATTGGTCAACGTACTCGATGCTGCCATTGTCAGGCGCCAGCTTGTCGATCCGGTCGATGATGACCGTTTGGGTCTCGATATTGCCGGAATGGTCGCGGACTTCGACCTGGACCGTCCCATTGGCGTCATAGGTCTGGCTGGCTGCATCGGTCCAGTCTCCTGTTACACCATTGAATGTGTAACGATACGCCAGCGCTGGCAAATCCGAACCAATGCCGCTGTCAGCATTGCCAAATTGCGTGTAGTCATGGGCGATAACCACCAACGTGACATCCTGGTCTGTCCAGTCTGCCGGATTGCCGCTGACCGAAACCGTAGGCCTGGTATTGTCAAGGTAGACGACACTTGATGTGATTTCCGTCTGATTGCCGGCCTGGTCTGTGACCCGGACCGGCAGGGTGAAGATCCGGTTGCTCCAGGCATCCAGAGCAGTTTTGAAGACAGCCTCGGATGAATAGACTGCCCAGGTGTCGCTGATGGTTTCACCTTGTTCGACAACCTGGTACTCGATGGCTGCTATACCACTGATCTGGGCCGCTTGTACTGCATCAATCAAAGCGGATTCACTGTTGGTCAGATAGAGTGGAGCACCGGTTTCGCCCTCAGCCAAGGCAATATCAGTGCCATTGATGGCGATGATCACATCCTCATCTAGAGGGGCAATCTGGTCGATTCGGATGACCAGGGTGCGCGTGCTGATGTTGCCTGAGCGGTCAATGGCCGTTGCCACCAGAGTGTAGGTATCGTCTGCCTCCAAGGTGAGCGTCTGTCGGAGCATGCCTTCCGGTGCTGAGGCTGGGTCGATCGCGGCGGAAGCCTGGTAAAGCACAGTCTCTGCCGTCTGGTTGGAGCCTGAAGCCGTGGTGATGGCATACGTGACTTGATTGAGGGTATTGATGCCGCCAACCAGATCCGCCGCATCCACTGTCACCGTGACCGGAGCGTTGAGCCAGGCTGTCGTGATAATATCAGGCGAGTCAGCTGTCCAGCCATCTGTCTGGTTGTGGAAAGCCCCGTCAGCGCTGGCATTCAAAGTCAGATCAGGCTCGGTGACATCCGACATGAATCCATGGGTCAGCCACGTGTCAGACAGGTTCCCAGCCTTGTCCATGGCCTTGACAAACAGGACACCCCGGAAATCCTCGGAAAAGGCAAAGATCTTGCTGGAAAGCTGCAGCTGCGTCCAGCCATCGGGATCTGCCTGGGGCATCGAAGCCGCGGTCTGGGCGACCATCTGATATGCAAGACCTTCCGAACTGTGCCGGCCGCTCTTGTCATAAGTCACATCGATCGTGACAAGGATTTGCTTGAAGAACAGGTCGTACGTCAATGTCTGGAGCCAATTGGCAGCCCAGTTGACGAATGTCTCGTTGATCTTGATCGTTTGGAGGTCCGGCTTCGTGTCATCGATGCGGATTGTCTTG
>SABL01000202.1 GCA_009928985.1 Clostridia bacterium | reverse complement strand
GGCCAAGGATGTTGTCAATAACGAATCCGCCGCCTTTGCCACCACTCAGGAAATCCTGATTGATAAAACGGCGCCAGACTACACAATCGATGTCAGTCCAGAGATGCCCCCCAACGGGGTTTGGTCGAACACGTCTGTTCAGGCCACACTCAGCGGCATGGCCGATGCAGGCTATTTTGCGTCTGGCATCCGGGAGCTGAAATTCTGGCGCAGCGCCCAGGCCTGGACCAATCCGGCAGCCAGCATGCCGGTCACCGGCGTGACGACGGTCAGTCCTGACCAGTTCACCGGTGATACATACGCATTTACCGTAGATTTTGATGGCGGCGCGGTGCCGGAGACGCCCAATGGCTCCTACTATCTGGTCACATCCTTGATTGACTGGGCTGGTAACAGCAGCATCCGTTCCACCCTGATCCAGAAAGACGATGTCGTGCCCCAGATCACCAGCATCGCCCTGGGCGCCAAGCTTGAGGAAATTAGCGAGAGCCAGTACCAATTCAAACAGGATCAATATGCCAAGCCGGGCGATCTGGTCACCATCAGCCTCAGTCCGCGGGTTTCCCCGCAGAAAATTGTCATCCGGCACCAGGATACGAGTGGCCAGGTGCAAGATTACATGGTGGTGGTCCAGCCTGGGGCCAGCATGAACGGCCAGTTCGCGCTGCCCGCGGTTGTAGATCCGAACGGATCCTATACGTTCACGGTTTATGGCGGCAATGGCAATCCGAATCATGTCAGCGCAAGCTTAACGTTGACCACCACGGATGAAATCGATGCGGATCCGCCGCTGGCGCCGACCATCAGTCCGGACAGCCTTGCTTTCTACGCGAACTGGACCCGGACCCTGGACGCGATCGACGTGACCTACGATGAAACCATCGGCTCACCGGAATGGCTGGAAGTCGCCATCGTCAAAGGTATTGTCACCGATTTCTCCAAACAGACCTTTGCCGAGGTGGCGGGGACCCGCTCAACGGGTCTGGCGACAGCCGTAACTCCCCATGCTTGTGCGGATGCTGTCTTGCCGGCTGCTTTCGCCCAGGACGGGATCTATTCGGTGGCGTTCAGGGTGGCCGATGTCACCGGACGCACAAGCTCGGTCGTCACGATGCAGGTCCGCCATGATACCACGGCCCCGGCCATGGGGACGGTCCGGTTTGTCAGCGCGACGGGCGCGACACTGAGCCCCTATGTGCCTCGCAATTCCTACCCGGGCATCGACAAGTTCTTTGGCCAGGCAACCTATCTGACGGAAACGGCAACCGACGCTTCGGTCAATTTGGCTTATGGCGCCTTGTCCGGTACCCTGACCCTGGAATACACTCTGACGTCTGACGGATCCGCGCCAGGTCCAGAAGCCGTCTGGACAGCCTTGAGCGGTCCCGTCGACCTGCTGGCCGGTGGCCAGGCTTTTGCCGGCAAGGTCTTTTTCAGGGCGACCGACCGTGCGGGCAACACAACTCCAGCAGCATCCTATGCCAACAGCGGCCAGCTCGTGGTCAATTTGCAAGCTCCGGCAACGGTCACAGCCAGTGCGGCCCGGACGGGTGCGAATCCAGTGGCTGTCGACCAATGGTCGACCAGCGACATCTTGTTCACGCTGTCCAGTGGAGAAAACCTGGCCACCGTCCTCGACCACTACCAGTATGCCTATCGAATTGGCTCTGCCGCGTTCGGAGCCTGGACTGACTTGCCCAATTCCAGTCCGGCCCAGGTCGAGAAAACGCTTCTCCTGGATGAGCAATTTGGCAAAGCCGTCAATGGCGAGATCACAGTCAAATTCCGGGCCCTCAGCCAGACGGGTATCCCGGGACCGGAATATGTCCACACCCTGGTCCGCAAGGACGATGTGACCCCAGACATCCAGGTCGTCGTCAGCGGCACGACAGGCACGGGCGCCCAGCCAGCCTGGACCAATCAGCCTGTCCGCTTCACTTTGTCAAACCTCGCGGGCAATACAGCTCCGGTCACCTATTCGGTCCGGATCGCCGGCTATAACAACGACCAGCCAGTCCCGCTGGAGACCGATGGCCAGTCGCTGGAGATCCTGGCAGCCGGCGCCGGCGGGGCGGTCCTGCCCGGCCGGGCGGTCTGGAATGCCGCGACGAAGACACTCACTTTTTCCGGCGATGTGCTTCAGAATAACGAAGTCACGTTCCAGATCCAGACAGCTGCCGGATTGTCTGACGCCTCTGCTGCCTGGTACGTGAGCATCCAGCAAAGCGTCGACCACCTGACCGGAGAGCGCCAGGTGGCCATCGTTGATCTTTCCCCGTCGGAGCCTCCCGCGGGCAATCTCGTGGCGCCGTACCCGCCTTCGGACCTGCCCCTCTGGACCGTGACCTGGTATGATGATGCCAGCTCCGGCTATCCAACGGTCCGCCTGGACAATCCGGCTCAGTTTTACCATGCCGCGGGTGCTCCCGTGTCCATCCTTTACACCTTGACCAACGCCTCGACTGGCCAGACTCTATCTGGACAGCAGCTCGTTTCGAATGCCTTGTCGGCAGATGACTTGTTCACCCCGGCAGCGGATGGCCGCTATACGTTCCAGGTCTGGACCCGGGATGCCGCCGGCAACGAAAGCGCCAAAACCAGCGGCACGATCCAGATCGACCGGACCGCGCCGGCAAGCCTTTCGATCGGCCGTGGAGCCGACAACTGGGTTAAAAAGCAGGACACGGCAGTCTTTTCCTGGTTTGCCAACGATCGGCTCACCCCGGTCAGCGTGTCCGCGAACACGGATGTTTCGGGCCTTTTGAGCTATGATTACATCCTGCAGTCGACTGCTGCCCTCGATAACCAGGAACTGGCCTCCATCCTCATGCCGGCTGCTGACGCAGAAGGCTGG
>SABL01000201.1 GCA_009928985.1 Clostridia bacterium | reverse complement strand
CCAGCCTTCTGCGTCAGCAGCCGGCATGAGGATGGAGGCCAGTTCCTGGTTATCGAGGGCAGCAGTCGACTGCAGGATGTAATCATAGCTCAAAAGGCCTGAGACATCGGTATTCGCGGACACGCTGACCGGGGTGAGCCGATCGTTGGCAAACCAGGCAAAGACTGCGGTGTCCTGCTTTTTGATCCAGTTGTCGGTGCCGCGGCCGATCAGAGGGCTAGCCGGCGCGGTCCGGTCGATCTGGATCGTACCGCTGGTTTTGGCGCTTTCATTACCGGCGGCATCCTGGGTCCAGACCTGGAATGTATAGCGGCCATCCGCTGCCGGGGTGAACAAGTCATCCGCATTCAGGGCATTCGAAACCAGCTGCTGTCTAGATAGGGTCTGCCCGGTCGAGATGTTGGTCAAAGTGTAAAGGATGGACACGGGGGCACCCGTGGCGTGGTAAAACCGCGCTGGATGATCGAGGCGGATCGTTGGATAACCGCTGCTGGTAGCATCAAACCAGGTCACAGTCCAGGGGGGCAGATCCGAAGGCGGATCCGGAGCCACGGGGTTTCCTGTGGGTGACTGCGATGCGGAAAGGTCGCTGATGGTCACCTGCTGCTCCCCGGACAGGTGGTCGACGCTTTGCTGGATGCTCAAATACCAGGCTCCAGATGCATCTGACAATCCGGCAGCCGTCTGGATCTGGAACGTGACTTCGTTATTCTGAAGCACATCGCCGGAAAAGGTGAGAGTCTTCATCGTGGCATTCCAGACTGCCCGGCCGGGCAGGATCGCCCCGCTGGTGCCAGCTGCCAGGATCTCCAGCGTCTGGCCATCGGTCACCAGCGGGACTGGCTGATTGTTTTGATAGCCGGCGATCCGGACCGAATAGGTGACAGGAGCGGTATTGCCTGCAAGGTTGGACAAGGTGAAGCGGACAGGCTGGCTGGTCCAGGCTGGCTGTGCGCCCGTGCCTGTCACACCGCTGACGGCGACCTGGATATCCGGGGTCACCTCGTCCTTGCGGACCACAGGGTGGACATATTCTGGTCCCGGGATCCCCGTCTGGCTGAGGGCCCGGAATTTGACGGTGATCTCGCCATTGACTGCTTTGCCAAATTGCTCATCCAGGAGAAGCGTATTCTCGATAAGGGCTGAACTGGCATTGGGCAGGTCCGTCCAGGCGCCGAAGGCGGCTGAACCGATCCCATAGGCAAACTGGTAGTGGTCGAGGACGGTGTACAGGTTCTCTTCACTCGACAGCGTGAACAGGATGTCGCTGGTCGCCCACTGATCGATGGCCACCGGGTTCGCACCCGTCCGGACCGCACTGGCTGCGACCGTTGCCGGAGCATGCAAATTGACCACGAGCTGGCCGCTATTGGCATATGACGTCTCCGGCGTCGTGTTGCCCGCACGGTCGGTCGCTCTGAAAAAGACCTTGCCAGTAAAAGTCTGGCTTCCGGCCAACAGGTCGACGGGACCGGTCATGACTGTCCACACGGCCCCAGGACCTGGTTCGGATCCGTCGGCCATCAGGGTATATTCCAAGGCCAAGGTGCCGGACAAGGCGCCATAAGCCAGGTTGACCGAGGCGTCGGTTGCCGTTTCCGTCAGATAGACAGCCTTGCCAAAGAACTTATCGATGCCCGGGTAAGAATTGCGAGGCAGATAGGGGTTTAGCGTCGCGCCCGACGCGCTGACAAACCGGATCGTCCCCATGGCCGGGGCCGTGGTGTCATGGCGGACCTGCATCGTGGCGACCGTGCTTGTGCGGCCGGTGACATCGGCCACCCTGAACGCCACCGAATAGACTCCGTCCTGGGTGAAAGCAGCCGGCAAGACAGCGTCCATGCAAGCATGGGGGGTCTCGGCTGACGCCTGACCCGTTGAGCGGGTTCCAGCCACCTCGACAAAGGTCTGCGTGGAGAAATCTGTGACAATTCCTTTGACGATGGCAACTTCCAGCCATTCCGGTGAGCCGGTGGTTTCATCGTAGGTCACGTCGATCGCGTCCAGGGTCCGGGTCCAATTCGCGTAGAATGCAAGGCTTTCCGGACTGATGGTCGGCGCCAGCGGAGGATTCGCATCGATTTCATCTGTGGTGATCAATGTATAGCTCGCGCTGACATGATTCGGATTGCCATTGCCACCATAAACCGTGAACGTATAGGTTCCGTTTGGATCGGCAACCGCGGGCAGCGCAAACTGGCCGTTCATGCTGGCCCCAGGCTGGACCACCACCAGGTAATCTTGTACCAGGCCACTAGTATCCTGGTGCCGGATGACAATTCTCTGTGGGGAAACCCGCGGACTAAGGCTGATGGTGACCAGATCGCCTGGCTTGGCATATTGATCCGTTTTGAACTGATACTGGCTCTCGCCTGTTTTCTCAAGCTTGGCACCCAGGGAAAGGCTTGTGATCTGGGGCACGACATCATCTTTTTGGATCA
Source organism: Clostridia bacterium (assembly GCA_009928985.1). Classification (GTDB taxonomy): domain Bacteria; phylum Bacillota; class Clostridia; order Saccharofermentanales; family UBA5734; genus UBA5734. The sequence goes on along the minus strand of SABL01000201.1, from coordinate 413 downwards.
GTGTGGAACGGATGCTGCTGTTGCCAGCCCAGTCAATCAAGGCTGTGACCAGATAGTAGGAGCCATTGGGCGTCTCCGGCGGCTCGCCGCCATCGAAATCAAGGGTGAACGCGTACCTATCACCGGTGAACTGGTCAGGATCGATCGTCGTCACGCCGGTGGCCGGCAAGCTGGCTTTTGGATCGGTCCAGGCCTGGTCGCTGCGCCAGAATTTCAGTTCCCGGATGCCGGACGCAAAATAGCCCGCGTCGGTCATGCCGCTGAGTGTGGCCTGGACAGGCGTGTTTGCCCAAACCCCATTGGAGGTCATCTCCGGACTGACATCGATTGTGTAGTCTGGCGCCGTTTTATCAATCAGGATTTCCTGAGTGGTGGCAAAGGCGGCGGATTCGTTATTGACAACATCCTTGGCC
>SABL01000057.1 GCA_009928985.1 Clostridia bacterium | reverse complement strand
ACAAGAGGTTTTCCGGGATGAGTTTGTTGACTGTTGAAGGGTTGAGTCATGGCTTTGGTGATCGGGCCATTTTCGAAGATGTGACGTTCCGCCTGCTCCGGGGTGAGCATATCGGCCTGGTGGGTGCGAATGGCGAAGGGAAATCGACCTTCATGCGCATGGTCACCTCCCACATGGAACCCGACGAGGGCACCATTCTCTGGGCCAAAGGGGTCAAGGCTGGCTATCTGGACCAGCATGCGATTCTGACGCCGGGCCTGTCGATCCGAGATGTCCTAAGGCAAGCTTTTGATGACCTCAACCAGAAACAGGCGCGTCTGGAAGAGATCTACCTGCTGCTGGGTGATGCGGATGAGGACACCATGATGATCCTGATGGAGGAAATGGGCGAGCTGCAGACGCATATCGAGCACAGCGATTACTTCACGATGGATGCCAAAGTCGATGAGACTGCCCGCGCCCTGGGTCTGACTGCGTTCGGCCTCGATACGGACGTCACAGCCCTTAGTGGTGGCCAACGAACCAAGGTCCTTCTGGCCAAGCTGCTTCTGGAGAAACCGGATATCCTGCTTCTCGACGAACCGACTAATTATCTCGATGTGGAGCACATCAACTGGCTCAGGCAATACCTGCTCGACTATGAGAATGCCTTCATCCTGATTTCCCATGATGTCGCTTTCATGAACAGCGTAATCAATGTGGTTTACCATGTCAGCAACTGCCGTCTGGACCGCTATACCGGCGATTACGACCATTTCCTGGAAGTCTATGAAGTCCAGAAAGCGCAAAAGCAAAATGCCTATGAACGGCAGCAGAAGGAAATCGCCGAGCTCAAGGATTTTGTCGCCCGCAACAAGGCGCGCGTGGCCACCCGGAACATGGCGATGAGTCGCCAGAAAAAGATCGACAAAATGGAAACCATCGAACTGGATCAGGAGCGTCCGGTTCCCGTTTTCGCCTTCAAACCGGACCGTACACCCAGCCGGGTGATTTTCGAGGCCCGTGACCTGGTCATCGGCTATACCGAGCCCTTGAGCCGTCCGATCGATCTGCAGCTGGAGCGAGGCCAGAAAATCTCTCTGGTTGGAGCCAATGGCATCGGCAAGACGACTCTTTTGAAAAGCTTGCTCGGCCTGGTTCCTGCTCTTTCCGGCGAGCATCAGCAAGGAGACTATCTGTCAATCGGATATTTCGAGCAGGAAAATGTGGCGGACAAGTCCCGCACCTGCCTGGAAAATCTCGGCAACGAATTCCCTTCGATGAGCAATGCCGAATTACGCGCGGCCCTGGCCAAATGCGGCCTGACCACCAAGCACATCGAGAGCAAAGTCTCCGTGCTCAGTGGTGGCGAACAGGCCAAGTTGCGTTTTTGCAAGCTGATGAATCGCAAGCACAACGTGCTCATCCTCGACGAACCGACCAACCATCTCGATGTCGTAGCCAAAGATGTTCTCAAGTCAGCCCTTCAGGCCTATCAGGGGACGATCCTGATGGTCTGCCATGAACCCGATTTCTACGAGGAGATTGTGACCGGCACGTGGGACGCGCGAGAGTGGGCGCTGAAGTTATAACTGCATCCTAACAGAACGGTTGACTTGGATATCATAGTGCCCAAAGGAAGAAAATGTTCCAAATCTGGCAAAAATTCTTCCTTAGAGGGCACTGTGATTATCAATCGAGATGCATATCTGAACCAGTTGATTCGTAAGAAGCGAAACGGTCTGATCAAGATCATTACCGGAATAAGAAGATGTGGAAAATCGTATCTACTTTTCGAATTGTATCACGCATACCTCAACTCAATTGGTGTGGAAGACAATTACATCCTGGAGCTTTCTCTTGATGATGAAGTGAATGCGAAGTTCCGAAATCCTTTAGAGTTAGGCAACCACATCAGAAGCCTGATTGTCGAGCAGGGTAAAGAGTATTACATCTTTCTCGATGAAATTCAGCATGTAAAAGAAATTAAGAATCCATGGCTTGATGACCCAAATGAGAAAATTTGTTTCGTTGATGTCCTTCTTGGATTAATGAAAATCAAAAATGCTGATATCTATGTCACAGGAAGCAACTCAAAAATGCTTTCTTCAGATATTGTCACACAGTTTAGAGACCGGGGAGATGAAATCAGATTATACCCCCTCTCATTCAAAGAATTTTATGATGCCTTTCCAGAAAAGAAGGAAAACGCCTGGAAGGAGTATTATACCTATGGCGGTTTGCCAAGAGTTATGTCACTGAGTACCCACAAAGAAAAAAGTGATTATTTGCAAAATCTCTTTAAGAATACCTATATGAAAGATGTATTAGATCGACACAAAATCAGGAATGATAAGCATATCCTGGATGACCTGATCAACATTGCTTCATCCTCTGTTGGATCGCTGACAAATCCAAAAAAACTGTCTGATACCTTTTTGTTGAACTGAAAGCAAGAGGCTATACTGTCGATGTTGGTGTTGTCGAATACAGGCACCTGGATAAAAAGGGCAAGGATGTCAGGACACAACTAGAAGTTGATTTTATAGCGAAAGACGGTAGAAATACTTTATACATTCAATCTGCCCTCCATATTGATGATGAAGGCAAACGAAATCAAGAAATCAACTCATTAAGACGTATCCCTGACTCATTTCAAAAAATAGTCGTCGTCAAGGATGATATCATGCCATGGATTGACGAAAACGGAATCTTCTATATTGGCATTAAGGAATTCCTTTTGGATGCTAATCCGATCAATAAGTGATAGCGAAATCGATTCAAAATATCATAAATCGACCAGATATTCTTCTGCAAAGAAGTGCGATTGCCGGATGATCTGCCTGCAGATTTTGGTATATTGATAGGGTAGAAGCCCAACAACTGCATAAATGCACACGCTGATTGCCAATGGAGGCCATCACCATGCCCAAGAGAAGCGATATCCACAAGATCCTGATCATCGGATCTGGCCCGATCGTGATCGGCCAAGCCTGCGAATTCGACTATTCCGGCACCCAGGCCTGCAAGGCCCTGAGAAAACTCGGCTACTCGATCGTCCTGGTCAATTCCAATCCCGCCACCATCATGACCGACCCGGAAATCGCCGATGTCACCTACATCGAACCGCTCAATGTGATGCGGTTGACCGACATCATCGCCAAGGAACGCCCCGACGCGGTCCTGCCCAATCTTGGCGGCCAGTCCGCGCTCAATCTTTGCTCAGAACTCAGCCAGCAAGGCATTCTCGAACAGTATGGCGTCCAGGTGATCGGCGTCCAGATCGATGCGATCGAGCGCGGCGAAGACCGCATCGCTTTCAAGGAAACCATGGCCCGGCTCGGCATCGAAATGCCGCGCAGCAAACCGGCCTACACGGTGCCCGAGGCCGAGGCGATCGCCGCTGAGCTCGGCTACCCGGTCGTCATCCGCCCAGCCTACACCATGGGTGGCACCGGTGGCGGCCTGGTCTATAACCTCGAAGAACTGCAGACGATCGCCCAGCGCGGCATCCAGGCCAGCATGGTCGGCCAGATCCTGGTCGAAGAATCCGTCCTGGGCTGGGAAGAGCTCGAACTCGAAGTCGTCCGCGACGCCAACAATAAAATGATCACCGTCTGCTTTATCGAGAACATCGATGCGATCGGGGTCCATACCGGCGATTCTTTCTGCTCAGCACCAATGCTGACGATCAGCAAAGAACTCCAGGAACGTCTGCAGCGCTACGCTTATTCGGTCGTCGAAGCCATTGAGGTCATCGGTGGCACCAATGTCCAGTTTGCCCACGATCCCAAGACCGGCCGGGTCGTGATCATTGAAATCAACCCGCGCACCTCGCGCTCATCCGCCCTGGCTTCCAAAGCAACCGGTTTCCCGATCGCCCTGATTTCGGCGATGCTGGCAGCTGGCCTGACCCTTGACGAAATTCCCTATTGGCGCGATGGCACGCTCGACCGCTACACCCCGTCCGGTGACTATGTCGTGATCAAGTTCGCCCGCTGGGCCTTTGAAAAGTTTAAGGGCGTGCAGGACAAGCTCGGCACCCAAATGCGGGCTGTCGGCGAAGTCATGAGCATCGGCAAGAACTACAAAGAGGCCTTGCAGAAAGCCATCCGCTCGCTGGAAATCGGTCGCTACGGCCTCGGCTTCGCGCGCGATTTCAACAGCAAATCCCTGGAAGAACTGATGGTGCTCCTCGCCGAACCGACGAGTGAACGCCAGTTCATCCTTTACGAAGCCCTGCGCAAAGGCGCCGACATCGATGAGCTCTATCGCCTGACCTACATCAAACCGTATTTCCTCGAACAAATGCAAGAGCTTGTCCTGCTGGAGGAAAAAATCCTCAGCTACAAAGGTAAACAACTGCCTGAAGCACTGCTGACTGCTGCCAAGCGCGACGGCTTTGCCGACCGCTATCTGGCCCAGCTTCTGGATTTGCCGGAAGCGGGTGTCCGCCAGCGTCGCACAGCCCTCGGTGTGGTCGAAGGTTGGGAAGCCGTCCCGGTCAGTGGTGTCGAGAATGCGGCTTACTATTTCTCCACCTACAATGCCCCGGACCAGGCGCCAGTCAGCGACCGCCCGAAAGTCATGATCCTCGGTGGTGGCCCCAACCGGATCGGCCAGGGCATCGAGTTTGACTATTGCTGTGTCCATGCCGCTTTTGCCCTGCGCGATCTCGGCTACGAGTCGGTCATCGTCAACTGCAACCCCGAGACGGTCTCCACCGATTATGATACCTCGGACAAGTTGTATTTCGAACCGCTGACAGTCGAGGACGTCCTGAGCATTTACGAAAAAGAAAAGCCCCTCGGCGTCATTGCCCAGTTCGGCGGCCAGACGCCGCTGAACATTGCGGGTGAACTGGAAAAAGCCGGCGTCAAGATCCTGGGCACGACCCCGGACACCATCGACCTCGCCGAAGACCGCGACCGTTTCCGGGCGATCATGGACGAACTCGAGATTCCGATGCCGGAGTCGGGCATGGCTGTCACCATTGATGACGCCTTGGCGATTGCCGGCCGCCTTGGCTATCCGCTGATGGTCCGTCCTTCGTATGTGCTGGGCGGCCGGGGGATGGAAGTGGTCCATGATGAGGAGATGCTGCGCCATTACATGGCTGCGGCTGCCGGTGTAACCCCTGACCGGCCGATTTTGATTGACCGTTTCCTCTCCAGTGCCCTGGAATGCGAAGCTGATGCGATCAGCGACAGCGTCGATGCCTTCGTCCCGACCGTGATGGAGCACATCGAACTGGCAGGGATCCATTCCGGCGACTCGGCCTGTGTCATCCCGCCGGTCAGCATTGCACCGAAGCACGTCGAAACCATCATCACTTACACGCAGCAGATTGCCAAGGCGCTGAATGTCGTCGGCCTGATGAACATGCAGTATGCAATCGCCGACGACAAGGTCTACGTCCTCGAGGCCAATCCACGTGCCTCCCGCACCGTGCCGCTCGTCTCCAAAGTCTGCAACATCTCGATGGCCCGGATTGCCACCGAGCTGATCATGGCAGTCCACGAGGGCCGGCAATCGGACCTCTCTCGGCTCAAGCACAACCAGATCCCTCATTTCGGCGTCAAGGAATCCGTCTTCCCCTTCAACATGTTCCCGGAAGTCGATCCAGTCCTTGGCCCGGAAATGCGCTCCACCGGCGAAGTCCTCGGCATGGCGGATTCATTTGAGCTAGCCTATCTCAAAGCCCAGGAAGCGGCCCAGGCGACCTTGCCGACAAGTGGCACGGTCCTGATCAGTGTCATAGATGCAGACAAGCCGGAGGCCTTGAAAGCGGCACGCACATTCGCCGAACTCGGTTTCAAAATCAAGGCCACCCGCGGCACCTGCGATTATCTCAATGCCCAGGGCGTGGCGGCCGAACCGATCCTCAAGCAGCATGAGGGCCGGCCGAACATCGTCGATGGCATCACCAGCAAGGAGATCCAGCTCGTGATCAATACGGCATCCGGCAAGCTCAGCCAGTTTGACGACTCATACATCCGCAAAGCCGCTATCCGGGCCAAGATCCCCTACATCACGACAATGACCGCCGCCCTGGCCAGTGTTCGTGGCATGGCTGCCTATGTCCGCAATGGGCATACCGGGACGAAGGTCAAGTCCTTGCAGGAATACCACGCCGGGATTGGGTAAAAGGATCCCTTACAGACGTGATAAACGATTCATCCATCGGATCATACTGAAACAAATTCTGCCCATTACAAACCCTTTCTGCATTAAAACGATGTATAATAATGCAGAAAGGGTTTTTGTGCAGAAAGGATGCAGCTCATGAGAGAATTTGATTATTCCAGGCTTCCGGATGATTTGATGAGCTATGAACTCATGAATCTGGTGTCTGCGATTCATGAATATCGCGGCAAACAGGACTTGTATATCGAAGCCAGACCGGACATTTTGAGTGCGATGCTGGACGTTGCCAAAATCCAGAGTACGGGCGCGTCCAACAGGATCGAAGGCATTTACACGTCAGATGAACGATTAAATGCCCTGGTTCAAGACAAGGTGGAGCCGAAAAACCGCTCAGAGCAGGAAATCGCTGGTTACCGCGAAGTGCTGTCCTTGATTCACGATAGTTATGATTTCATTATGCCCAGAACGAACATCATTTTGCAGTTGCACCGGGATCTTTACCAGTTCAATCCATCTTCCATGGGTGGACGGTTTAAAAACAGCGATAATATCATCGCCGAAACGGATGCGAATGGCATCAGCAAAATCCGCTTCCAGCCCTTGGCTGCTTTTGAAACGCCCGAGGCAGTGGACCGATTGACAGATGCTTTTTTAGAAGCAATCCAGGCGGAAAAATATGACCCTTTGCTGCTGATCGCGATGTTCATCCTGGATTTCCTGTGCATCCATCCGTTTAACGATGGCAATGGCCGCATGAGCCGGCTTCTGACGTTGCTGCTTTTATACCGATCCGGATACTTGGTTGGCAAATACATCAGCATAGAGCTGATCATCGAAAAAACAAAGGTGACTTATTACGAAGCCTTGCAAGGCAGCTCCAACCACTGGCATGAAGAGAAAAATACATACGTGCCATTCGTCAAATATTACCTGCAAGTCATTCTAAACGCATACAAAGAGTTTTCCAGCCGCGTCGATCTGATGCAGAATCGTAGTCTCTCCAAACCCGAACAAATCCGGGCCCTGTTTGCCGCCACCATGCAAAAATTGTCAAAGCGTGAGATCGCGGAAAGATTGCCCCAGATTAGTACATCTACCATCGAACTGGCCTTGGCCACCCTGGTCAAGGAAGGAGCCATCATCAAGATCGGTTCCGGGAAAAACACCGCCTACATCAGGAACACCAACCAGACATCTGTGCTATGATAAAAGTGTAGCGTCTCACCACCGTTCAAGCGAGCGAAAAATCTCGCACCTGCTCAAAGGAGTGTGATGTCATGCCAGATAGTGTCTACAAAATCATCGAACTGGTCGGAACCAGCACCGAATCCTGGGAGAAAGCGGCTGCCAATGCCATCGAGATAGCCTCGAAGACCTTGAAAGACCTGCGCATCGCCGAGGTGGTCCTGATGGACGCCCAGCTCGAAGATGGGAAAATCCATCTCTACCGGACCAAACTGAAAGTGTCATTCAAATACCACGTCGAAGACTGACCGGAAGCACACAAAAAATCAAAATGCCGCTGAAGCTTGAAAAACTAGCTATGGCGGCATTTTTTTATTTAATGAACCTGACCCGGGTCCACTCGGCCACCTCATACTGCCTATTTCAGTAATCTGGGATAGTCAGTGGCACCGTTAACAATCCGAAAGATAGTGATTGCATCTTGGAAAACTTTATAAATACATACGAAAGGCTCCGTTGTAACCAGTTTGCAATATCCCCAGGCTGATAACACAGGGTCGCGATGGATGGGCCTCATCAGCGGGAATGTTGCCAGCCGGTCAATCGATCCAATCATTGTGTCGGTTATTTTTCTAGTCGACTGGGACCCCACTTTTTCCAAATGAAGGCCAGCGATGCTGAGAACGTCGTCTTTCACTGGTTCAAGATAGACGATCCTACTTTTCTGTAGCGGCATAGAGTCTCTCCAACTCATCTCGAATGTCACCTGACGAGTAGGTTGGCTTACCACTGAGACGAGTAAATTCAGCTTGTTTAATCTTCACACTGTGGCAGCTGCCCATTGTAATCCTCAATGGTTTCCTCGAGCTCGACTTTGATCTTTTTTCTCGGCTTGGGGTGGTGATTCGGACAGGTAGAAGGCTGATCCCAGTTCTCTGTATTGCGCAATAGATCCACTCAATATTCAGGGAGCAACTCAAATGACAAGTGCTACAATATCGGTCGAGATTCAAGGTAACTATCAGGCTGGTTCAGGCCTGAATGTAAAACCGCCTGCCGTATCAGAAGGGCATCAGCGAGCCTCTACAGAATGATTTAGAATTTCCAATCGCATTTGTATCTGACTTTGATAGCGTTGATGATGTGATTAGACTGGATCTGGTTATGGGAGAAGAAAGCCAGCGAATTGAAATAAATCGGGCAGATCCAGCAGGACAATAAAATACCGCCGGGACCCTATAGTCCCAGCGGTTCTGATGGTGATCGCGAGAGGATTCGAACCTCCGGCCTGCGGTTTAGGAAACCGACGCTCTATCCTGCTGAGCTACGCGACCGCGTGCATCCCACATTGTAGAGTATCGGCGGGCCTTCAGTCAATCAAAGAATGAATCTGCCATGTAGCGCAGTTGACGCTGGCGGAGTTCGGTGGTCTGGCGGTCGATCTGGAAGTGGTGGCTTTCGTTTGCTTCGATGATGAAATCGCCTTCACGGGCGTCGGTTGGGAGTTCCTTGCGGGCCACATTGGCCAGGGTACGGTCAGCGCGGGCGATGATGGCATAATTTTGCTCAAAATGATCGATGAAACCTTCCAGTCTGGTCATGGGCTATCCCCTCCCCATACACTGCCCCAGACAAGGGCTGACATTCTGCTCGTTCAAAGGTCCGGAGCACTAGAAGACCAGCTCAGTTGCATATCCATAGTATCATCATAAATTGTCAAACTCAATTCACAATTGCGTAAAAATGTTGTAATTTTACGACTTGAACTGTCATACGATTTACAGAAACACCCGATAATCGTAATCGTTTGCAGTTCGGACGCAACGAGACGTTTGCTAGCTCAGGAGGACCGGGTGGCCGGAGACTGGATTTTCCCGTATAATAGGGATGCGCTTTGGATCGCCGGCCTTTTGGACTGGTGATGGTAATCTGCCAGGAGGCCTAAGTTTTGAACCGATCACATCGATCGCTGCCATGGTATCGTTGGCTCCGGTGGGGCGATTATTTTCTTTATATTCTCATTGTCGTGGTATCGCTTGCCTTGTTTTCCCGTGGTCCGCTGCTGCTGGGACCTTCTGGCGGTGGACAGTCGGCTGATATCACGGTGGATGGTGTTGTTGTGAAGACCATTCCGGCGGATCAGCTGGCTCAGACTGGATCATTCGAACTCGACGCCAACGGATATCACTATACTGTTGAATACGAGGCTGGCCGGATCCGGATCAGCCAGGCTGATTGTCCAGACCAGGTCTGTGTCCAGACAGGCTGGGTGAACCGGCTGGGTCAGGTTTCTGCCTGCGTACCGGGTCATCTGATTCTCAGTGTCAACGGATCACCGGGTGCTGGTGAGGGTGAAGTGACAGAACCAGAAGTGGACGTGATCATCCGATGAGTGCATCTGACAAGACCCGCCGCCTGACCACCAACGCCATCCTTTTATCCCTGGCCCTGATCTTGGCGATCGTGGAGCGCTGGATTCCACTGGAACTGATTGTTCCTGTGCCCGGGATCAAACTGGGGCTGGCCAACATCGTTTCCCTGTTTGCCCTCGTTCGTTTGCGCTGGATCGATGCCCTGGCCATCCTGGTCATGCGCTGCCTGATCATCGGCACTTTCACTGGACTGACAGCGTTCCTGTTTTCAATCACGGGTGGTTTGCTCGCGCTTGCGATCATGGGCCTTCTGGTGCGCTGGGAAGGGAAAGTATTTTCCCTGATCGGTATCAGTCTGGCGGGCGCTGCTGCGCACAATCTGGGCCAGATCTCCGTGGCTGTGCTGCTCCTCGGTGAATGGCGCCTGCTGGTGACCTATCTGCCTCCGCTGCTACTGACCAGCCTGATCACGGGTACCCTGACGGGTGTGGCAGCGATACCCTTGATTACACGTTTCCCGTTGCGAGGTGTCTATGCTGCTAAACGATAGGATCCTACTTACCTTGATGATTGTGGCTTACTTGACACTGGCTCTGGTCAATGACCATCTCGAGCCGGTCAATCGCCATTTCCGCAATTTCATCGAACGGACCCGGTTTATGCGCCTGAGGCCGGTGATGATCGTGACACACAAGTACAATGATGTGGTTTCCCTGTCCTTGCAAGTCCTGATCATGTCCTTGTTCATCGGTTTTTACTGGCATGACTGGCGGCGAGCGATGGTCCTGACATCAGCGATGTTCCTGCAGACCACCATTGTCACGGCGACCAAGCAACTGGCCGCGGTCAACCGCCCACCGCAGGACCACAGCCATGTGGTGATGAAATCGGGATCCTACCCCAGCGGACACACGGCTGCGAGCATGACATTTGCCTTGCTGGCGCCGCAGGTTCTGTCACCGTATCTGCCGCCGATCCTGGCCAGTGCCATTGGCTTATACCTGCTGGCGGTGGCTCTGATCACGGCCTATGGCCGGCTGTTCCTGGATGTCCACTGGCTGACCGACATTGTCGGAGCCTGGCTGATCTCTGGCATCACGCTGGTGTTCGGCCGGCTGTTCCTGTATTGACTTGGTGCCAGGTCTGGAAATGATGAAACAACAGGAAGTAGAGGATAAGCCGTGAATGTAGTGATGACAACGTTGTTTGGTCTGGAGTCTCTGGTTGCTGAAGAGCTGCAGGAACTGGGCTATGCCCGGGAGCAGATCACGGTCAGTGATGGCCAGGTCGTCCTCGATGCTGGTTCCGGGGTCGCCCTGGCGACGGCCCGGGCCAATGTGAATCTGCGGACAGCGGAACGGGTCCTGGTCCAACTGGCCCAATATCCAGCGCGCGATTTCGAGACGTTTTTCGAGCAGGCCCGCGACCTGCCGTGGGAAGACTGGATCGACCGGGACTGTGTCATCCACGTCAATGGTTACTCGCGAAAATCGGTCTTGTTCGGGATTCCTGCCTGCCAGAGCCTGCTGAAAAAGGCAATCGTCGCCCGGCTGGCCCAGGCCTATGGCCTGGCCCCGGGCAGCCGGATCCGCGAGGACCAGGCCGTCGGGCTGGTCCGGATCCAGTTTGGCATCGTCCAGGATGTGGTGACCCTGATGGTCGATACATCGGGTGATGGACTGCACAAGCGCGGCTATCGTCCCCTGCGCCACGAAGCCCCCATCAAGGAAACACTCGCAGCGGGTCTGGTCAAATTGTCCATGTTCCGTCCCGATGCTGGCGAGGTCTTGTTTGATCCTTTCTGTGGTTCGGGCACGATCCCGATCGAGGCTGCCCTGATCACCCGCCGGATTGCCCCCGGATTGAACCGCAGTTTTGCGGGTGAACGCTGGACTTTGACCGGCCAGGCCGCTTTTGCCCAGGCCAAGTCGGAAGCCCGGGACCGGGTCGACCGCAGCCCTGCAGCCAGGGCACTGATCTTTGGCTCGGATCTATCAGCCCAGGCCGCCGCCTTGTCGGCGGAAAATGCCCGTGTCGCTGGAGTTTCCGATTTGATCCAGTTCCGGGCCCAGGACGTGATGCGTCTGAGGTTGCCTGAACTCAGGCAATGGACACAGTCCGATTCCATCCTGGTTATCGGCAATCCGCCCTATGGCGAGCGTCTGCTTGACATCGAGGCCGCTCGGGATTTGTACCAGGCAACTTGCGACATTTTCTTGCCACAGGGCCAGCTGTGTGAAGGCATCCGCCTGAGCCTTTTGACACCTGATGCTGATTTTGAGAAGATTGCCGGCCGGCCGGCTGACAAACGGCGTAAACTTTACAATGGCATGATTCGTTGCATGATGTATCATTATTACAGGCACCCGAAAAAAGTGTAAATAGCAAAGGAGCACCCCGATGAAAGGCATTATTTTGGCCGCAGGCTATGCCACCCGACTGTACCCGCTGACCAAGGACCGCCCCAAAGCGCTGCTTCCCGTATCCGGCCGCCCGATCCTGGACTACATTGCCGATGAGATGGACACCATTGAGACCCTTGACCAGATCGTGATCATCTCCAACCACCTGTTTGCCGACCAGTTCCAGGCCTGGGCGGACGCCAGAAACGCTGCAGGCGACGGTCACCCGGTTGTCGTGCTCGATGACGGCTCGACCGATGACACCAACAAGCTCGGTGCGATCGGTGACATCCAGTTTGTGATCGACCAGCTTGGCCTCGACGACGAGTTGCTGGTGATCGCCGGCGACAATTTGTTCACGTATCACTTGCGCGATGCCTGGACAGATTACCGGACCCATGGTGAAGACATGATTCTGGCCAAACGCCTGCCTTGGGATGATGACCTGCGCCGCTACGCCATCGCCTCGATCGACGAAACTGGCCAAGTGAGCAACCTGGTCGAGAAACCGGCCAACCCGCAGTCCAATCTGGCCGTGTTTGCGACCTATTTTTACCGCCAGGACACAGTGCCGCTGATCAAGGTTTATCTGGCTGAAGGCAACAGCCCGGATGCCCCAGGCAATTTTCCCGCCTGGCTGTACCAGAAAAAACCCGTGCGTCTGTACGAATTTGACGGGATTTGCATCGATATTGGCACGCCAGAATCTTATGCCGATGTCATGACAACCTTTCCCCCTGTGCACCATTGACGGACACACAGACTTTGGGGAAAACTGTGGAAAACCGGGAAACGCCTGTGGGAGAATGCTTTGATGGAATTCGTGATCGCTCGCAGCTGTTTGGATCTCTCTGTGAAATCCTGGTAAAGATCTCGTAAAATCAGGTGTTTCACGGCACAAAAAGCCAGAAAGGCTTGTCCTGTAAGTTATACACAGTTTTATCCACATTATCCACAATTTTCCACAGAACCCACCATCAATCACAGGCCAGGCATTGATCGAGACTGTGCCCGTGCAACGTCGGGAGGTGCACCATGAACGCAAAAGAAATGGCCATCCGGGCCAGAAAGGCCTCGCGCCAGATGATGGCGCTGGATTCAGCTACCAAGGAAAAGGCTTTGAACAACATTGCCGCTGCATTGCTGGAGAACGAACCAGCTATTCTGGCTGCCAACCATGCTGACTTGGAGCGCAGCTCACAGGAAGGTCTCGCAGCGCCCTTGCTCAAGCGCCTGAAATTCGACTTGGCCAAGATCAAGGACGTCGTGGCCGGGATCAATAGCTTGATCGACCTGCCAGAACCGGTTGGCCAGACACTCCTGATGACGGAACTCGAGCCAGGCCTGGATCTGTACCGGGTCTCCAGCCCGATTGGGGTCATCGGGGTCATCTTCGAATCCCGGCCAGATGCACTGGTCCAGATTTCGACCCTGTGCCTGAAGTCCGGCAATGCTGTCTTGCTCAAAGGTGGCTCAGAAGCCTTGGAGACAAACCGGACTCTGGCTGAGATCATTCATGGAGCTGGTGTGGCTGTCGGAATGCCGGACGGCTGGCTCAATCTGCTCGAGACGCGGGCAGATGTCAACACCTTGCTCAAAATGGACCAGGATGTGGATTTGCTGATCCCGCGCGGATCGAATGAATTTGTCCGCTACATCATGGACCATACGCGCATTCCGGTGCTTGGACATGCAGATGGGGTCTGCCATCTGTACCTGGCTGAAGATGCCGAGCAGCAGATGGCCATTGAGGTTGCTGTGGACAGCAAGACCCAATATGTCGCCGTCTGCAATGCGGTTGAGACGATTCTGATCGACCGCGCCTGTGCGGACACCTTGCTGCTGCCACTGGCAGAAGCGCTCAAAGCCCGGGGCGTCGAGATTTATGGCTGTGAAGAAACCTGCCGCCGGCTGGGCTGCGAGACCGTCACAGACTGGCACACGGAATATCTCGACTACAAGGTGTCGCTCAAGATTGTCGATCACCTCGATGCTGCGATTGAACACATTAATCAGCATGGGTCCGGCCACACCGAATCGATCGTCACAGCAGACGCGCAAAAAGCGCGCCAGTTCATGCTCATGGTCGATTCCGGCAATGTCTTCTGGAACGCCTCCACCCGTTTTGCCGATGGTTTCCGCTATGGCTTCGGGGCCGAGGTTGGCATCAGCACCAGCAAGATCCATGCCCGCGGACCTGTGGGTGTGGAAGGTCTGCTGACCTACAAGTACAAATTATTCGGCCATGGCCAGAAAGTGTCTGAATTTGCCAGTGGTGAAAAAACGTTTACGCATCGCCACCCAGACCGGCCAATTCCATTCTGAATCCGGGCGAAATCCTGCCAAAAGCTGGATTCAGCTTGTTGGTAGATTCCTTTCAGTGGTAAAATGAATAAAATATGTCATTTAGAATTTGCAAAATAGACAGACCAGTTGTACTCAGGAGGGTTATACGATGAAAATCGCACTCGGCAGTGACCATGCCGGCTACCAGTTGAAACG
>SABL01000200.1 GCA_009928985.1 Clostridia bacterium | reverse complement strand
CGCGTAGGCTTTCAAGCTGTTATCGACGCTATCGAACAAACCATAGCAGAGGTACAAATTCCGCTTGTGAAGGTTCTTCATGACAAAAAGCGGCTTGCGCTCATTGTCCGGGAAGTCAAACTTGAGATGGCGGAGATAGACTTCGCTGATTTCATGGATCGATAGCTGTTTGATAATCATGACTGTTTGCTCCAACGGTCGTTAGAGACATGTTATCATGGAGCCATTCATGGATCGAGGTTGATTTTTGAAACGTATCAGATCAATCCTGAGTATCCTGATCCTTCTGATTTCTATTGCGGGACCAGCCTCCGCCAGCAGATTTCTGACCGGCTTGCTCACAGGGTGTGAGCAAGCCGGATTTTTGCTGCCAGATTCATACACAACCGATTCAGCCGGAAAATCCGTTGAAACCGCACCGGAAAACCTCACCCACCCTGTTTCAGGAGAGATGACTGTCCATTTTCTCGATGTGGGACAGGGTGCTGCCGTTCTTTTCCAGATCAACGACCAGGTGATGATTTTTGATGGTGGCGGCAGGGAATCCTCGTCGTTCGTTGTCGCCTATCTGAAAAGACTGGCGATTGACCAAGTGGATGTGATGATCGCCTCTCATTACGATGATGATCATCTGAACGGCCTGGTCGGTATCCTGCATACGTTTCCAGTCCGGCAGGTCTATGATGCCGGCTATGCGACCGATACACGAGTCTACCACTCGTTCAAGACTTTTATCCAGGACCAAGCGATACCAGTATCAGTGCCTGAAGCTGGGCAGTCGATTTCAGTTGGCGGAGCCACTGTGACGTTCATCGCGCCAGACTCTTTCGGACATCTGGATGAAAACGATGATTCACTGGCGATCCGGGTCGAGTTTGGCCGGACTCGCTTGGTGATCATGGGCGATTCAACCGCGGATGCTGAGCAGCAGATGCTGGAACAAGACCTCGCGGCGATGGTGTACTATGCAGCCCATCATGGCAGTAATGGCAGCAATTCGAAAGCCCTGCTCACCGAGGTCAATCCAGATTTCGTGGTCATCTCCTGTGGAGCCGAAAATGACTATGGTCATCCTGGTGAGCATGCGCTGAGCCGGATCCAGGCGAGTGGCGCCGAGCTGTATCGGACGGGCCAGCAGGGTACGATCGTCGCCACCAGCGATGGCGAGACGATCTGCTGGGACCAGGCGACGTGCAATGATTTTACGCCAGGGAGCTAGTGTTCAGCTTTCAAAAAGCCATCTCATCAGCTCGTCGGACGCGTCAGGAGGACATCTCACCTGGCGAATTCCTCAGCGACTTCCATGGCGATTTTTTCCCATTCCCACAACCGCTGGGGCTGATAATTCACCGTCGAGATGTCTTTCATGATCAGCTCGACATGGCACTGCCCCTGGGTTTTGGCCATGAAGTCGCGCAATTCAGCCCGCGCCTGCCCGGGTGACCAGGATGAGTCAGTAAAAATGGCCGGATTGGGTTTTCGGCTCATCACATAATCCTGTCCGATCCGATCGACGATTTTCTGGCTGTTGCACCACGGGCTGACTGAAATTTTCCGCAGGTTGGGAATGCGCCGGAGATAGTCGATTTTATTGTCGAGCGCTTCACAGCATCCGTAATAAGTCAGCCCCCAGCGTTTGAGCCATTTCAAGTCATGTTCGATCGCAAATTCCCACTGCATCTCCGGTGAGACACTGGTCAGGATCTGGGCATTGGCGCAGCCCCACATGTTGTGTGGATGCACCCATCCCGCATTGAAATCCGGTCCAGGCAGCTCACGAGTATAGCCATATCCACCAGAACCGATGCGGGTGTTATTGCAGTCGAGGGAGAGCAGGTTTTTTTCATCCAGCTGATCGAGTTCGACCATCCAGGCTTGGACCATCCGTTCATAGGCATCGTGGACCATCTCCGGGCGGTCCATCAGGTCGATCATGGCTTCCTCGACCCCCCACCAGCGAATCAAAAAATCCCAGGGGGTATACCAGATATGGGTCTGGCCTACTTGCTTGACCGGGATGATGTCTGACCAAAGCTCCTGCATGGCCTGATAGCCGTATTCAGTAGCCACACGATCCTGGGTGATCACGGGCAGCTTGATTTTTGCCAGGTCTTCTGGTTCGCGAATCTGGATCTTGAAATGACGGGAATAGATGTCGTTCGCTGCATCGGTACGAGCGACTTCCACATCTTCCAGAATGCCAAAATCCGTGCTGTGAAAAATGATGGGGCAATCGATCCAGGGGTTGACGACCATGTCCCCGGGCATGTGCCGCCACTGGTAGATCGTGCGCCGCAGGCTGGTTTCCAGGTCCCTGGCCCAGGGATGTTCGCACATCGTGGTCAACTCATGATCGACATTCATTTCATGCCAGGGGATTTCATTGATCCAGACCATCGGCCGCTTTGATTTCAGATCATTCAGATGGGTCCACAGCTTTGCTTTTTCAGCATGGACAGGCAAGGCTGCAATTTCGGCAATCTGACGGCCCAGCTGGCGCAATATGTCTGTTTCTTTTGGGCTCAGATGGATTTCCCGGGCTTCAGTGATCGGAGTATGGTGACTGGGATCGTGCAGCATTTTGTATACCTCATCGTGCTCAGTGTGATTTCAAGTACTAGCCTTATCGTACGATCAAAAGGGACATTCTGGCATGTCCAAGAGCGCCAAAAATATATATAATAGTGACATCAAGTCATGCTGTGACGGTGCTGGGGCAAACGATGGAAAATCTGAATGTGTCGATTCTCACTGGCGGCTGCTATCATTGCACGCCAAGCTGGAACAAGGAGTCGGGCAAACCAGACAACTGCTATAAACTCTATTTTGTGACGGCTGGCGACGCGATGGTAAGGCTCAGTGGCCAAT
>SABL01000199.1 GCA_009928985.1 Clostridia bacterium | reverse complement strand
GCTTGCCGTGATGTCGACCCGGCTTTCGACATTGCGCACGGTAAATCCCGGATTGACGGTCTGTCCGGGCAGTACCCCATAAGCGGCAAGGGAGCCGAGGACCTCGCCATCGCTGGTAATCTCGCCGTCCAGGACGAGGTTGGAGATCGTAGCACCGTCCAGGACGGGGAAAAATCCCAGGACGCCCTGGGTTGATCGCATACCAAAATTGATGATCGGCGGGTTGATCTCATTATTGCCGCCGAAAACACCAGAAAACGACACATACCGCGTCGCGTCGAGATAATATCCCAGGCCAAAAAAGCCAGTGTTTTGCACATCGATGTCCTGGGCGACCTGGTAGTGAGCTTGCTGCAGATATTGGCGGGCGGTCAAGCGGTCATCTGCAGACGCCAGTTCAGCAAATTGCAATGGTTTCCCATGGTTGGCATTCGGCAAAGATTCAGCATCCACAGTGTCAGGATAATTGAAGCAGGCCAGCGCTGAGCCGTTCAGTGTGTTCAGCGCCGCGGACAGCAAGAGCAGGTGGTTTGGCGTGGCCAGCACATAGGGATCACTTTCCTGGCCGGTTCCTAAGACACGGATCGACGGATCGAGCTTTGCCAGGACGGCAGCGCCCCTGAGGAGGTCTTTGTCCAAGTCATCGCCTAGCTGTCTCTGGGTACCGTTGAGCAGAAGGGAAAATGAGTCTTTCGTGTAGACCAGAGCCTGGTTAGCCTGTGCAATCAACAGGGCCGTTATGCCGCCACTGACCAGGCCTCCATCTGGCACTTCCGTTTCCCCGTTAAGCTCCACCACGCAGCCTTGGTTCGTCCGGCCGATGAACCCGCCGGTCAAGCCATCGGCATACTGGTTTTCCACGACACCGTCCACGGTGACATTGTTCAGGCGCACACCGATATGGCTCGCATCATTGGCGAAAAGATCGCCGTTGTCAAGCGTGCCGATGAGGCCGCCCATGGCGCCATGGCTGGACCGGATGGAGAAATTGCGATTGGACTTGGCAGCAAGCTCGACCGTATCGATCTCCAGGACCAGCGCCTCGGAACTGTCGTTGGCGACCGTGCCGATCAGGCCGCCGAGCGCTGATGAATGGTACCGGCTGGTATCAGCCAGATCAATGTCAACCGCCACCTCCATGTTACGAACTAAAATCTCACCTGACTGCTCTCCGCCGGAGCTGACGACGCGATGGGCCAGGCTGCCCCAGGCGCTATCATAGATTTCCGGATGATCGCCATTGTCCGACAAGACCAGGTAGCCAAAGCTGACCGATGCGCCGTCCGACACCGTGCCCAGGATCGGGTAGCTGGTGTAGAGAGTCGTGTTGTTCATGTTGAGATTGCCGTAAAACCAGTAGGCCGGTTCATCCTCAAGGCTGCCGATCAAGACACGATCATTGGCATTATCGCTGAAATAGAGCGCCCGGATCCCTTCATCCCCGGGATTGACAGCCGGACGGACTTCAAAATATTTGCCGGTGGAGTAATATTCGATATTGGCTACATTCTCCGCCAGATTCTTGAAATCTTGCTCATTTTCCAAAATCCAAGGATCTGTCAGCGAGCCTTCGCCACTAAATTCATGTTCGATAAAAGAATCTGAATCGTCCGCCAGAGCAGAGGTAACCAGAAAAGCAGGCAACTGGTTGATAAGCATCAGCGCGACCAAAAGGACGGCTGCGAACCGCCTGATGCTAACCTGTTTCCTGAAATGTACGATGCTCATGACTTGCTCCCTGAACGATTTTATGGTGGAAAGTTGCGTGTATCAGATGCTGCCTGGCTCAACTGTCCGGCATGATTGCATACTGGATATCGGCCTCAGTGATCGTGCTTTGCGGATCTATCTTGAAAAACTGCAGGGCTACGCTGGAATAGGCCTGCAGAGGGACAATCAGGATGCCGCTTTGCTTGTTGTAATGGCCAGGCAGGTTGACGATCACATGATAGGCTGTGGATTCGAATTCATTGAGGTACAGTTTCGCGGGATCCCAGGAGAAGCGGATGTTTTTGGTTGCGGATCCATCGGCAATGTAGTTTGTCTTGAGGGTCTGGGTGACCAGGCTGTTGGTCTGGCTCAGCTGGGCGCTGTCGATGAATTCAAGATCATTCGCCAGCTCAAAGCTGAAGTCCCCCCAGATTTCCTGTTCGAACTGGCTCAGCTTCGACGTCGCCAGGGCTATCTGGAAGCGGACACGTTCGTCAGCCTGCAGCTGGCCAGCCACAGGAACGACACTGACCCGGAAAACATGCTCCTGTTTTTGCGCATCCTGGCCCTCGAGGAAATAGGGACCATACCGGAACAGCAGGGTATCGGTGTTGGCAGGCCAGTCCGGCGGAAATTCGTAAGGTGAATCCTGGCTCACGGTTTCCAGTCCGTCAAGCGGCTCGATGGTGACCTGGTAGTCGGTCGCATAGGCAGCATAGGTGTAGCCTGCCCCTGACTCGATTGGCAGAACGCCCAGGCCATAGTAGAGGTCCTGGCCTGCCTGGTTGTACAGGAGATCATTGCTGAAGTTCTGGATCCGGAGGGTCATGACATAGGAATCCCCTGTCCAGCCCTGGATCACGTAGGTGTTCCCTTTGGCGGACAGGTAATTGGCGGACACATGGATCGAAGACGCGGCCAGAGCCGTGTAGGCATTGATCAGGGCGACGTATTTGGCCGCAGTCACATAAGGGAGGACCATGCAAAAGCTCAGGACCATCAGCAAGGCGGTCCAGCGGATCTGGTGCTGCCGCAAGCTTTTCCAGAGAGCATGCTTGTTGGGCATCCGGACACGCCAGAGGCCAGGAGGGTCAGCAGCAAATGTGCCGCGATGCCGGAGCATGGACGGCAGGGCCATAAGGAGCAGCAGGACCAGCATAAGTCGCACGGTGTTCAAGGG
>SABL01000198.1 GCA_009928985.1 Clostridia bacterium | reverse complement strand
GACCCCAAGATCATGCTGATGGACGAACCTTTTGGCGCCCTGGACCCAATCACTCGGGCCAAGCTCCAGGATGAATTTCTGAAAATCCAGGCCAAAATCAAGAAGACAATCGTCTTTGTCACCCATGACATCGACGAAGCCCTGAAAATGGGCGACCGGATCGCCGTCTTGAAAGAGGGTCGGGTCATCCAGTACGGCACGCCCATGGAAATCCTGGCCAAACCAGCCGATCCCTTTGTCTCGGAACTGATCGGCGGGCGCAACTCCCTGAAAATGATGAATCTGCTGTCTTGCGGCGAGGTCATGGAAAAGGTCAGCGGGGCCACTGATTTTACGGCAGCCACTGCTGTTTCCATTCAGGCAACCGCTCAGGACGCTCTGGCCGAGATGTTCCGGACGGGTAACTCCACCGTGCTGGTGCTTGACGATCAAAAGAACGTCCTGGGACTGATTCGCCTGGAATCCCTGCTGGAAAGTGTGAGCGATTATGGGCGCAACAACTAGGAGGTCCCTGAACAGTCTGGCCCAGATTCTCAAATTGGCAGGTCTGATCGCCCTGGGTTTCTTTCTGAGCATCTATGTCGTGGAAAATCCGCAGGACAGCCTGGTCGCCCGCCTCGTCTCCTATCCCAAGATTGCTGCTTTGCTGGGCCAGCACCTGACCATAGTGGGCATTTCCTGCCTGCTGGCGATCATCACGGCCGTACCAGCCGGGATCCTGCTCACACGCTCTCATATGAAAAAATGGGCGCCGCGGTTGATTGGCCTGGTCAACATCGCCCAATCTGTGCCGAGTTTGGCCGTGGTCGCCCTGTCGGTCGGCCTCCTGGGTGTCGGTGCCCTGACTGCCGTGCTCGCCCTCTGGATCTATTCCCTGCTACCCATCCTCAACAATACCCTGACCGGCATCAATGAGCTCGACCGTTCGATCATCGAGGCTGCCCACGGCATGGGCATGAATCCGCGGCGGATCCTGTTCAAGATCGAGCTGCCACTAGCCTTCCCCATGATCATCTCCGGTATCCGGACCGCCGTGACCATCAACATTGGCTCCGCCATCCTGGCCGCCTTCGTCGGCGGTGGTGGCCTGGGCAACCTGATCATTGCCGGTAACAACATCAGCCGCTGGCAAGTCGTCGTCCTCGGCGCCATCCTGCCCGTGATCATGGCCCTGATCGCGGACACTGGATTTGATTTGTGGGAGAGACGCTGGCGGGTGAAGAGAGGGTAGACGTGTCTTTGTTATCATGGATGTAGTGCCATCTGGCAGGAACCTGGAGAACGCATGAAACTCTTTCTGGAATGTATTCCCTGCATGTTGAAGCAAATCGTGGACGTCGTTCAGCTGGCCACCACGGATGAGTCGATCCAACAGCAAGTGATCCAGGAAGCCTTGCAGGAACTGGTCCATTATCCGGACTATCGCAACTCACCCGATATGCTCAGGATCCTCCACCCCATGGTCAAGCGATACACAGGTATCTCTGACCCTTACGCACGCATCAAGCAACATGACATCGAGATGGCCAGAGGATTGCTGCCCAAGGTGCGAGTGTTTAATGGGGCCGATCCCGATCGATTGTTGCAGGCTCTGAAAATTTCGGCCATTGGCAACCTCATGGATTCGGCTATCTACAGCAATTTGGATCTTGAGTCTTGCATCCATGACGAGCTCAGCCAGGACTTCTCCCTCTGTGACCTCGCAGAGTTTAAAAAAGACTTGCAGGCAGTCGCTGCCAAAGGACCTGCTCCTGACGGCAAACCGGGCAGCCATATCCTGATCATTGGCGACAATGCCGGCGAAGCCGTATTCGACACGTTCCTGATCGAATGTCTGCAGGAGCACCACCAGGTGACTTATGCGGTTAGAGATGTTCCCATCATCAATGATGTGACCCTGGAGGATGCACAGGCGGCTGGACTGACGCAACTGGTGACAGTCATTTCAAGTGGCAGTGATGCGCCCGGAACGTTGCTCGAAAGGTGCAGCCCGGATTTCCTTGGGTTATTCAACCAGGCAGATATTGTCATCAGCAAAGGGCAAGGCAATTACGAGACTCTGTCGGACGCCCCACGCGAGATCTACTTCCTGCTGAAAGCCAAGTGCAAGGCCATAGCCAATGCACTGGAGACCAGACAAGGTTCGGCAGTTTTTTTCAAGCATCGGCTGTAATTGAGCGAATTTGCACCTGTGGTTCGAAACGCCATCCGACTATTTCTTGTTGCTGTAACTGAGCCGCATGAGAATACCTTGTTCGTAATTGCCATATTTTTTTCCAAAAAGATTCAAACCGCCGACATTGTCGGCGGTTTTTTTAACGCCGATTTTAAAGGCAATGTAGGGTTTCTCATTAATCTGGAAGTCTTTGATCGTTTTGTCGGAGACTTTCATTCCGTCGAGGAAGCAACCTGAATCTGTGATTTTCCAGCGCTTCATCAGGCCGTATTGAGAATTGTTGGTCGACCACCACATGGGAGTCAACAGGGCCCGGTCTCCACCAAAATCACTGGGACTTGTCCACGTACAGATTTCAATATGGTTGATCCACAAGGTGATGTCAGAAGGCCAGTCGAGTTTATGGTAGGGCGCCTCAGAGCAAATTTCGGCAGAGAATTCCAGTTCGCGAACCTCGGATCCATAAGGTGTGTTATTGGGGAATTTATACTCGACATAGCCGGTTCTGAAGTAAATGAGCTGTGCATTGCGATGATCGAGATTAAAAAAGGATCTGGGATCGTCTTGCATGCCAATATAGTCCGACTCGCTGACGATGCCACAACCTGGTTCCACATCGCAGTCAATATAGTCTCCAACTGGCATATCAATGATCGAGACATTTTCACTTGAGCTTTGCTCTTCGTGGAACAAATTGATAATGATCCGGTCGTATTCTTTGGAATTGATCTTCTG
>SABL01000197.1 GCA_009928985.1 Clostridia bacterium | reverse complement strand
ATGATCTGGATGATTTCTGATTTAGCACCAATGTCGACCCCGGCTGTCGGCTCATCAAGCATCAGGATGCGTGGGTTGGTATTCAGCCATTTGGCAATGACAACCTTTTGCTGATTACCGCCGGAAAGCAGACGGATGGTCTTGTTGATGCTGCTGGTGACGATGTTGAGCTTTTGCACGCTCTCTTTTGTGACTCCGTCAGCCTGCTTTTCCTTGATCAGGAAGCGAAGCTTGCTTCCTCGCAAATTTTTAAGAATTGGCAGGATCAGATTCTCGCGCACAGAATGGTTCAGGACCAGGCCCAGCTTGCGTCTGTCCTCTGGCACGAGAGCAAATCCCGCGCGAATGGCCTCTCTGGGACTGCTGTAATCCAGCTTCTGGCCATCGAGCAAAATTGTGCCGCCCAACTTCTGACGCAACCCGAACAAGGTTTCGAGAATCTCGGTCCGGCCACTGCCCATCAGACCAGCCAAGCCAAGAATTTCACCTGGCTTCAGTCCAAATGAGATGTTATTGATTTTGTCGTTGACTTTGACAGCTTCCAGCCGGAGCAAATCCGGGGCATTTACGTCATAGTGTCGCGGCACCCAGTCAAATTGATGCTTGGAAGATTCGCCACCGATCAAATTCGAGATAATTTGCTCCATCGTCAGGTTGGCAATCGAGTCCCGCAAGATGAATTGGCCATCGCGCAGAATCGTGATCGAATCGGCGACCATTTGGATCTCTTTCATGCGGTGGGAAATGTAGACCATCGAAACGCCTTTTGCTTTGAGCGTCTGGATGATTTCGAAAAGTCTTGACGTCTCGGTCTCGGACAACGAGGCTGTCGGTTCGTCGAAGACCAGAATTTTCGCATCCTTGGACAGAGCTTTGGCAATTTCAACCATCTGGCTGAGACCAACGCTCAATCGATAGACCGGGGTAGCAGGATCGATATCGAGATCAAGCTCGGACAGAAGCTTTGCAGCTCGATCATTCATATTTTGAATGTCGCGGAGACCATTATGAGCGATTTCCTCGCCAAGGAAAATGTTTTCTGCAACTGTCATGCTCTGGACCAGAGATAATTCCTGGAAGATCATGGCGATCCCCTGAGCTTTGGCATCGCGTGTATCTCTGATATGAGCCAATTTGCCATTGACATGGACTTCGCCAGCATCCAGGGTGTATACCCCTGTCATGATTTTCATCAAGGTCGATTTACCGGCGCCATTGCCGCCTACCAGAGCATGGACTTCGCCTTGTTTGAGTTTAAATTCAACATTCTTGAGAACAGGTACGGAGCCGAAGGATTTGTGGATCCCTTTCATTTCCAATCCGTATTGTTCCATGACTACCACTCATTTCTTTTTGTTGGCCGGCGGCCCGGCCGAAACCGGGCCGCCGATGAGGAGGAAAACGTTCTGGAAGGATGGCAGGATTGTTATTTACTGTTGGCAGCTTCAACCAGCCAGTCGGGAGCTTCAACCTGGTAGACCTGCTTGTAGGCGTCCAGGATATTGTTCTGGTCGACCCGGAGAGCCGGCACAGCAACATAAGCAGGAGCAGCTTTGTCCAGCAGGGCATAGACTCCCAGAGTTGCTTCAGCAACACCTTGGTCATAAGGCAGCTGGGCACCGAGTCCGAGAATGTTGCCTTCGGCTATTTCCTTGGCGACATTGTTGCCGAGGTCGATGGTGCTGAGCTTGACATCGGTGCGGCCGGCGGCACGCAGAGAGGAGAGAACACCTTCAGCCGGGACATCCCAATGGGCGAAGATTGCCTGGATATCCGGATTCTGAGTCAGCATGGCATCAGCAACTTCACTGGTGGCATTGGGGTCTTTAAAACCCATCTTGGAAACGACCTGGATGTTGGGATATTTCTCGCTCATGGTTTTTTCAAAAGCTTCCAGGCGCTGATTGGTGACGAAGAAATCAACATCGAAGTGGACGATACCGACTTTGCCTTGACCGCCGAGCGCTTCACCGATCAAATCTGCAGCAACGATACCATTGCCATAGTTGTCAGCGGAAACACAAGAAACGTAATTCTGGCCAGCGGTGAACCCTTGTGGCACGTTATCCATGAAAACAAGCTTGATGCCTTTGTCAGCAGCTCGCTGGTATGCATCGGCAGTGGCAACCGGATCGGTCGGAATGCTGACAATGATGTCGGGATCAAGAGCCATAACGGTTTCAATGTCGGAAACCTGCTGTTCAGCCGAGAAATTGGCGTCCGTGGTCGCGACGATCTTGATACCAAGATTGTTGAAGGTATCTGTGAGGCCCTGAAGCTGGGATGTGGACCAGTCATTGCCGCCGTAATGGAAGACAATGGCGGCGGTGTAGTTGCCAGCTTTGACTTTGGCGATCTCGTCCGGAGTCAGGCCAAGTGTCGTGGCAGAGACTGCGTCTTCACCATTGGGACCTTTGGAAAGGATGACTGGAGCACCATCTGTTGCAGTCGTGGTTTCCGCTGGTGCTGTGGTTGTTGCGGCGGTTGTTTCCTGAGCTGCGGCAGTTGTTTCGGCGGATGGCGTACTGCTGTTACCGCATGCTGCGAGCGAGACAACCATGACCAGGGTCAAGAGAATGGCTAGCATCTTTTTCATTGTGATTCTCTCCTTCATTTTCATTATAACAGCGGACATCCCGCGGTTAATCAAATCAAATTGTCTTTCAGGTATTCATAGGATATCTGGCACGCTTCCGTTGGATCTCCTGAGTAGCCATCGATTTCAACGAGATAATCACCCGTGTAGCCCTGCGCTTTCAGATAATCGATGATGGCTGCGAGGTCAATCTTGCCTTTGCCGAGTGGAACGAATCCGTCGTCGGACAGATCCTTGAGATGGACGTACTGGATGCGCGAATAGTATTTCTTGACGAGTTCCAGAGCATCTCCGCCACCGGCAACGAGATGCGCGATGTCCGGGCAGAAACTGATCGGTGTCAGGG
>SABL01000056.1 GCA_009928985.1 Clostridia bacterium | reverse complement strand
GATTTCATGACCATCGGCACGATCCCGAACACGACCAACCAGACAGGGATTGTCCGGATCACGAAAGATCTCGATGTCGATATCACGGGCAAGCAGGTGCTTTTGATCGAAGACATCATCCGCACTGGTCTGACCACCGCGTATCTGGTCCAGAACCTCAAGGCCAGGCAGGCAGCGAGCGTCAAAGTCTGCTCCCTGCTGGTGAATCCGGACCAGCAGCTGATCAATGTCCCCCTTGCCTACAGTGGTTTTGAGATCAGCCAGACTTGGCTGATCGGCTACGGCATGGACATAGCTGAGAAGGGGCGCAACCTGCCTTACATAGCCGAGATCGACCGGAACGGACGCACCTGAAACAATCAGGCGGTTTGGGCTGAAAAGAGGGTTCCGACGGCTTTCTGCTCGAGAATAGAGTCAATCGAATGCGGTTTGGAGCCATTGGCTATCACAGCATCGATTCCGGCGACGTTGGCAATACGGGCAGCCAGGATCTTGCTGCGCATGCCCCCGGTCCCGCGAACCGTCCCGGCTCCGCCAGCCAGTTGTTCGATTTCATCCGTGATTTCTGCCACATGGTCAATCAAGTTAGCCTTGTGATTGCTGCGCGGGTCGCTGTCATACAGGCCTTCAATATCTGACAGAATAATCAGCAAGTCCGCTCCGGTAAGCACAGCGACCATGGCAGAAAGCATGTCATTGTCACCAAACGTGCCGTTATGATAGATCTCGCGGGTGGAAACCGTGTCATTTTCGTTGACGATCGGCAGGATCTGCTTTTCCAGCAAGGCCTCAAAGGTATTGCTGACATTCTCGCGCGACACGGCTTCGTCGATGTCATCTTTGGTCAGGAGAATCTGGGCGACGATGTGGTTGTAGTCGTTCAGGATCCGGCTGTACATGTTCATCAGCTCGCTCTGGCCCACGGCGGCAACGGCCTGCTTGTCGCGGATCAGGCGTGGTTTTTCCGGCAGACGCAACTTGCCGACTCCAACGCCGATCGCACCCGAAGAAACCAGGATGACTTCCTTGCCCTGATTCATCAAATTGGCGATCGATCGGCACAAGTTTTCCATATTGGTCAAGTTGAACCGGCCGTTTTCATGGGTGATGGTGGACGTACCGACCTTGATCACAATTCGCTTGGCCTTTGAAACCTTTTCCCGGCGAATATCTGTCTTGTACATGGTATTATCGCTTCCTTAAGTCAATTTTGGTCCGGGAGATGATCCACCCGGTTGTAGTTCAGGATTTGTGATGCTGGGGCTGGGCGGTGGGGAGCGAGACAGGTGTGGCTGGCCCTGGTGAAAGAAGTGCCTGGGCAAAGACCTCATCCATGGTATCAACGTACACCAGTTTGACCTTGTTGAGAACAGTGGCCGGGATATCATTGGCATCACGCTGGTTTTCCAGTGGAACCAGAACCGTGTCAATCCCGGCACGATGGGCAGCAATCACTTTCTCTTTCAATCCACCGATGGGCAGGATCCGGCCGCGCAGCGTGATTTCGCCGGTCATGGCGACATTGCGCCGGACAGCTTTGCCGGAGAGGGCCGATGCGAGTGCTGTAGCCAGGGTGATCCCCGCCGAGGGGCCATCTTTGGGGGTGGCACCAGCCGGTACATGGATGTGGATATCGGTTTTCGTGCCAAATTCCTCCGCAATCCCAAGGCTGGCTGCCCGTGTCCGGATGTAGGACAGGGCTGCCCGGGCGGATTCTTTCATGACATCACCCAGTTGTCCGGTCAGTTCCAGATGACCATTTCCGGGCATGATGTTGACCTCGATCATCAGGGTGTCTCCGCCGGCAAATGTCCAGGCCAGGCCGGTCGCAACACCAATCTGGTCCTGTTCGGAGGCCTTTTCATAGCGGAATTTCTGCTTGCCGATCAGGTCAGGTAGATTGTCCGGCACCACTTTGACTTTTTTCTGACCTTGCTCGGTGATCAAAATGGCGGTACGGCGGCAAAGATGAGCCAGTTCACGTTCGAGCTGGCGCACCCCCGCTTCCCGGGTATAGCCTGTGATCACACCACGCAGACCTTCACGAGTGATCGTCAGCTGGGTTTTTTTCAAGGCATTTTGCTTGAGCTGGTTAGGCAGCAAATGGCGGGCAGCGATCTCGAGTTTTTCTTCTTCGGTATAGCCAGACAGATGGATGGTCTCCATCCGGTCAAGAAGGGCCTGGGGAATGGTCTCTGCGGTATTCGCCGTCGTGATGAACAGGACATTCGAGAGATCGTAGGGGATCTCGAGGTAATGGTCGCGGAAACTGTTGTTTTGCTCGGGATCAAGGACTTCCAGCAGGGCAGAGGACGGGTCCCCGCGATAATCACTGCCCAGCTTGTCGATTTCGTCGAGCAAGATGAGTGGGTTATCTTTGCCAGCCTGGCGGATGGCGTTGATGATGCGGCCTGGCATGGCACCGATATACGTCCGGCGATGACCGCGGATTTCGGCCTCGTCATGGACACCACCGAGCGACATGCGGACATATTTGCGCCCGAGAGATTCGGCAACAGATCGGGCTATGGACGTTTTACCCACACCAGGAGGACCGACCAGGCAGAGGATCGGCCCCTTGTTGGCACTGACACCAGCCTCGGAGCGCAGTTTGCGCACGGCCAGGTATTCGAGAATGCGGTCTTTGACCTTTTCCAGCCCGTAATGATCTTTGTCCAGGATTTTCCGGGCATGGATAATGTCGAGGTTTTCCGGATTCATCCGACCCCACGGCAATTCAAAAACCAGGTCCAGGTAATTCCTGAGCACGGAGCCTTCTGGATTGCCCATCTGGGCCCTGGCCAGGCGGCTGATCTCTTTTCTGACCTTCGCTTTGAACTCAGACGGTATTGCAGTCTGCTCAAGCAGCTCAAGATAGCGCTCTTGTTCTTCCTGGGAGCCTTCTTGCTCGCCCAGCTCATTCTGGATCACTTTCATCTGCTCACGCAGGTAATATTCTTTTTGGTTGCGCTCAATTGTCTGACGGACTTTTTCACCGATTTCACGTTCGAGCTCGGCAATTGATTGCTCACGGATCAAAATGTCCAGCATGAATTCGATCCGGACTTTGACATCAAGCATTTCCAGAATCTGCTGTTTCTCCAGCACCTGGAGATTCAAATGGGAGGCGATGGTGTCAGCCGCTTGCGAAGCATTCGGTATGTTGTTGATCTGGCCAACAATTTCTGCAGAAATCCGCGCACTGCTGGCGGCATATTTTTCAAAACGCCGGATCAGCTGGCGGCGATAGGCTTCGGTGGTGAGATCGCCTTCTGTTGCAGGTTGCTCAAACAGATGACATTCAACCATATAGAAGGGGTCTTCGCTGACAACATTCACCCAACGGGCACGCTGCAGGCTTTCAACCATGACTTTGACCGTGTCGCTATTGTTGGTTTCGAATACCTGCTTGACACGTGCCAGGCAACCCAGCTGGTAGATTTCATCCGGCTCCGGCCAGTCGCTGCTGGTCTTGATCTGGGCAGAGACAAAGACAAGCTGGTCGGATTCGATGGCCGTTTTGACAGCGGCTCGGGATTTGGGGCGGGCAACATCAAAGGTCAGGGAGATCCCGGGGAAAATGACCAGCCCACGCAAGGGAATCATCGGTACCATGATTTCTTCCAGCGTGGATAATTCATGCGAAGCCGGCAAGCCCAAAATCTCCTGGGATTCCTGTTTCTTCGGTTGATTGGCTTTTTTCCTGGATTTGGTCTTCTGTACGTCCATTTGTCACCTGATTCGATTGATTTTTCTTATTATACCATTGCACTGCCTGGAATTATGTGTCATTCGACCGCATGCGTGTTCCTGCTGATACGTCGCCGCGCTTGGAAAAAGGCCTCGAACGCCGGACGCTCGAGGCCTTTTGCAGGATAGGTCAAAGGGACGGTTGGTTTGGACTTATTCGATGATGGTCGAAACAGTACCAGAACCGACGGTCTTGCCACCTTCGCGGATAGCGAACTTCAGACCGGGCTCCATGGCGATGGAGGTGATCAGTTCGACCGTGATGGTGATGTGGTCGCCAGGCATGCACATTTCGGTGCCGGTCGGCAGGTGGGCAACACCGGTCACGTCGGTGGTGCGGAAGTAGAACTGCGGACGGTAACCATCGAAGAAGGGCTTGTGACGGCCACCTTCAGCCTGGGTCAGAACGTAGACCTGGCCAGTGAACTTGGTGTGTGGCTTGATGGAGCCGGGCTTGCAGATAACCTGGCCACGCTCGACGTCCTTGCGGGTGACACCACGGAGCAGGGCACCGATGTTGTCGCCAGCTTCAGCCTGGTCGAGCAGTTTGCGGAACATTTCAACACCGGTGACAACGGTCGGGCGCGGTGCTTCAGACAGACCAACAATTTCGACCGGATCGCCAACTTTGACGATACCACGCTCGACACGGCCCGTAGCAACGGTACCACGGCCAGTGATGGTGAAGACGTCTTCAACAGGCATGGCGAAGGGCTGGTCGATCGGACGGGCTGGGGTCGGGATGAAGGTGTCAACTGCTTCCATCAGTTCGAGGATGCAGGCATACTTCGGATCGCTCTTGTCTGTGCTGGTGCACTCGAGAACGTCCAGGGCTGAACCCTTGATGACGGGGGTGTCATCACCCGGGAATTCGTAGGTGTTGAGGAGCTCGCGAACTTCCATTTCGGTCAGTTCGATGAGTTCCGGGTCAGCCATGTCGCACTTGTTCAGGAAAACGACGATCGAAGGAACGCCGACCTGGCGAGCGAGCAGGATGTGTTCGCGGGTCTGGGGCATCGGGCCGTCAGCAGCGGAAACAACCAGGATCGCGCCGTCCATCTGGGCAGCACCGGTGATCATGTTCTTGATGTAGTCGGCGTGGCCAGGGCAGTCAACGTGAGCGTAGTGACGCTTGTCGGTCTGGTATTCGACGTGTGCGGTATTGATTGTGATACCACGGGCTCTTTCTTCCGGAGCTTTGTCGATGTTGTCATAAGAGGTGTAGCTGGCCTGGCCGCCCATTGCGAGGACCTTGGTGATCGCAGCGGTCAGGGAGGTTTTGCCGTGGTCAACGTGGCCGATCGTGCCGATATTGACGTGGGGCTTGTTTCTTTCAAATTTTGCCTTTCCCATTGGGATGATCCTCCTTTTTCCAGCACCGTCCTGCGGTGCCGTTGTAACTTATTCTTCGCCTTTTTGGCCGTCTATTCCATTTTACACAAATTAACTGTCTTGACAATCATTTGCGGCTCTCGCATGGGTCCAGTCGGCCTGCCAGGTCGGTGTTGGGATGGGGTCTGGTTATTTCTTGAGCAGGCCTTCCATGATGTTTTTCGGCACTTCTTCAAAGTGGCTGATTTGCATCACGAATGTGCCGCGGCCCTGGGTGCGGGAACGCAGGGTTGTGGCGTAACCGAACATCTGTGACAGCGGAACCTTGCACTGGATGTGCTGGGCATTGGAACGGGCTTCCATGCCTTCAATGCGGCCGCGGCGGGAGCTGATGTCCCCCATGACGTCACCCATGTAGTCCTCGGGGACGTCGATATCGACGCGCATGATCGGTTCGAGCAGGACCGGGTCGGCTTTGCGGCAGGCATCCTTGAAGCCCATCGAACCAGCGATCTTGAACGCCATTTCCGATGAATCGACTTCGTGGTAGGAGCCGTCCACGACCGTGACCTTGATGTCAACAACCGGGTAACCACCCAGGACACCACTGTTCATGGCTTCCTGGATACCGGCGTCGATCGGGGCGATGTATTCCTTCGGAATGGAACCACCGACGACTTTGTTGACAAACTCGTAGCCTTCGCCCGGCTGGCGGGGTTCGACTTCGAGGACGCAATGGCCATACTGGCCGCGGCCACCGGACTGGCGGACAAACTTGCCGTCGGCCTTGACAGCCTTGCGGATCGTTTCCTTGTAAGCGACCTGCGGGGCACCGACATTGGCTTCGACCTTGAACTCCCTAAAGAGACGGTCAACAATGATGTCGAGGTGCAGTTCGCCCATGCCGGCGATCAAGGTCTGGCCAGTTTCCTGGTCGGTGTAGGTGCGGAAGGTCGGATCTTCTTCTGCCAGCTTGGCCAGGGCAGTCATCATCTTCTCCTGGCTGGCTTTGGACTTCGGTTCGATCGCGACATTGATGACCGGTTCCGGGAATTCCATCGATTCGAGGATGATCGGAGCTGAATCCACGCAGAGCGTATCGCCCGTGGTCGTGTCCTTGAGACCGACTGCCGCTGCGATATCACCGGAGTAGACACGGTCGATTTCTTCGCGGTGGTTGGCATGCATCTGCAGGATGCGGCCGATGCGTTCACGCTTGCGCTTGCCAGCGTTCATGACATACGAACCGGATTCGAGCTCACCAGAGTAGACGCGGAAGAAGCAGAGCTTGCCGACAAAGGGGTCGGTCATGATCTTGAAAGCCAGGGCCGAGAACGGCGCTGAGTCGTCCGAGGGACGTTCTTCTTCTTCTTCGGTGTCAGGATTGATACCCTTGATGGCCGGAACGTCGAGCGGGGATGGCAGGTAGGCGATGACGGCATCGAGCATCAGCTGGACGCCCTTGTTCTTGTAGGAAGAACCGCAGAGAACAGGGGTGACTTTGCAGGCGATGGTCGCACGGCGCAGGGCTGCGGTGAGTTCATCGTTGTTGATTTCTTCACCTTCGAGGAATTTCATGGTCAGTTCTTCATCGGTTTCGGCGATGGATTCGACCATTTTTTCGCGCCATTCATTGGCGGCGTCAACCATGTCAGCCGGGATGTCGGTTTCCGTGATCAACTTGCCAAGATCATCACCATAAACGATGGCTTTCATCTTGACGAGGTCCACGATACCGGTGAAGACGTCTTCTTTGCCGATGGGTAGCTGGATCGGGATCGCGTTGGTCCGCAGGCGTTCTTTCATCATGTTGACCGCGCGGTAGAAGTCAGCGCCGAGGATGTCCATCTTGTTGACATAGGCCATTCGCGGGACACCGTAGTGGTCCGCCTGGCGCCAGACGGTTTCGGTCTGGGGTTCAACGCCGCCTTTGGCGCAGAACAAGGTCACAGCACCATCGAGCACGCGCAGCGAACGTTCAACTTCAACGGTGAAGTCAACGTGGCCAGGGGTGTCAATGATATTGATGCGGTGGTCTTTCCACTCAGCGGTGGTGGCAGCGGAGGTGATGGTGATACCACGCTCCTGCTCCTGCTCCATCCAGTCCATGGTGGCGGCGCCTTCATGAACTTCACCGATCTTGTGCACCTTGCCCGTGTAGAACAGGACGCGCTCGGTTGTGGTGGTCTTGCCCGCATCGATATGGGCCATGATGCCGATATTCCGCGTTTTTTCAAGCGAGAATTTTCTGGGCACAGTAAGCTCCTTTTCCTGATCCGGTTACCATCTGTAATGGGCAAACGCGCGGTTCGCGTCAGCCATACGATGCATGTCTTCTTTTTTCTTGTAAGCGCCGCCGGTGCTGTTGAACGCGTCAACGATCTCGTTGGCGAGGCGTTCGTGCATGGTGCGCTCACTGCGGTTGCGGGCGAAGGAAACCAGCCAGCGCAAACCGAGAGTCTGGCGGCGTTCCGGGCGGACTTCGATCGGCACCTGGTAATTGGCACCGCCGACGCGACGAGCTTTGACTTCCAGCATCGGCATGATGTTTTCCAGGGCCTTGGTGAAGACCTCCAGGGCCTCCTGGCCTGTGCGTTCCTTGACAATGTCAAAGGCACTGTAGCAAATCTTCTGGGCGACTCCCTTTTTCCCGTCTTGCATGATGTTGTTGATCAGCTTGGCGACCTTGACATCATGGTAGACCGGATCAGGAAGCACTTCTCTTGTTGGGACATGGCCTTTTCTTGGCACGTGTCTTCCCTCCTATTCATGATAATGCGGCCAATCCTCCAGTTAAGTAAGGACTGCCGATACCACAGGTACTCACGATAACGGACCGTGTTACGTACGTCTGGCCATAGCCCGCCTGCAAAGGCGAATCTATCGTCTGATGTACTGATCACTTGTAGTCCAACCGATGGCAGCTTGTGGTTAGCGTTTGACCTTGGCTGCCTTGGGTCTCTTGGCACCGTACTTGGAACGGCTCTGCTGACGGTTTGCAACACCGGCAGTGTCCAAAGTACCGCGCACGATGTGATAGCGAACACCCGGCAGATCTTTGACACGGCCACCACGGATCAGGACAACAGAGTGTTCCTGCAGGTTATGGCCGATGCCCGGGATGTAGGCGGTCACTTCGGTCTGGTTGGTCAGGCGAACCCTGGCAACCTTACGCAGAGCAGAGTTCGGCTTCTTCGGCGTCGTGGTCTTGACCACGGTGCAGACTCCACGCTTCTGCGGGGACGAGATATCAGTTGCACGCTTTTTGAGCGTGTTCA
Source organism: Clostridia bacterium (assembly GCA_009928985.1). Taxonomy (GTDB): domain Bacteria; phylum Bacillota; class Clostridia; order Saccharofermentanales; family UBA5734; genus UBA5734. The sequence continues at coordinate 6,873 of SABL01000056.1, read as the reverse complement.
TTCCCGTCTGCAGAGCCGGGGAAGAAGACTTGTAGCTCTTGGACTTGCGTCCTGCATTGACCAGTTGGTTGAACGTAGGCATCAATACACCTCCTTCTCAAAAATATTGCCACTTTCCATATCTTCGTCCGTCAGGGTGCATAATACAGACACAGCCCGTCCAAACAGACATAAAAAGCCCCCTTTGGGGTCAGCGGCAATTTATTGTATCACCGGTCTTATGATTTGTAAACAAGTTGCCAAATTTGGGACCCCGTCCCTTTTTCGGCACAGGGGGTAGTCATTCGACAATCTGGCGGTGCACCGAACAAGGCGAGCCCGGGAATACGCCGTCTTCTGGATTCAGCATGGAAAAAACACGACAAAAGTGCCATAAAACGGACCCCGTCTCTTTTTCGGCTATGCTATGATAATCGTAATAGAAGTTACATTTCCGGCTTTGGATGGGTCGGTAGGGGAGGGCAATGTGGGCAAGATCAAGGTAGAGGTTTGTGCAGGGACGTTCTGTACGATGATGGGTTCGATGGATATTGCAGCAGCGATTGAAAGTCTGACGGAGCTGGAAGAGAGCGGCATCCGTTGTGACCTCGATGTCACGATGGTGCCGTGCCTGGAAAATTGCGAAGCCGGTACGCTTTCGCCGGTGGTCCGGATCAATGGCGAGACATTTTTCCGGGCTGAAACTGAAACAGTCATGGCCAAGTTACTGGAGCTGGCCCAAAAGTGCCCTGACGCAGGGGACAGCCAGCTGCAGGAACAGGCAGGACGCTGACCATGCGCGGGCTGTTCACCCCGATCACCAAGATCCGCCGCCAGGTTTTCACCGAAGTGGCGCACCACGCATACGAACGGGATCTCGAGCATACTGACTACAGCTATTTTTATGAATCTGCCTACCGGATCATCCCGGGTGAAGTGGCGCAATACCGCGACAGCGTGTTCAAGGAGCGGGCGATCATCCGGGAACGGATCCGCCTGACATTGGGCTTGCCACTGCGTCCGGCCGATGCCCATCAGAGCTTCACCGAGGGCATGGCGGACATCGCAGTCGCTGAAAAGCGCCTGGCCAAGCCGCTGGTCAGCGTCATTCCTTTTGCCTGCGAGGCATGTCCGACCGACCATTTCAAAGTCACGGACAACTGCCGCAAATGCCTGGCCCACCCTTGCACCTCTGTCTGTCCGGTCAATGCCGTCTCGATCGGCAAGACCCGGGCGATCATCGATCATGACAAATGCATCAAATGTGGCCGCTGCCAGACAGCCTGCCCCTACCATGCCATTGTGCGCACCGGCCGGCCCTGTGCCGAAGCCTGCGGCGCCAATGCCATCGACAGTGACGAACTGGGCCGTGCCAAGATCAACCAGGACAAATGCGTTGCCTGCGGCATGTGCATCGTCAGCTGCCCCTTTGCTGCCATAACGGACAAATCCGAAATCTACCAGGTCGTCACCGCCATCCGGCTGGGCTACCGTGTCTACGCTGCCATCGCACCTTCGTTTGTCGGGCAGTTCGGCCCCCTGGCCACCCCGGGCAAAGTTGTCGCCGGCCTCAAGAGGCTAGGCTTTGCAGATGTGATCGAGGTCGGCATCGGTGCGGACATCGGAACCGTCATGGAAGCAGAGGAATTCCTCGAAAAAGTCCCTGGCGAACTGGAATTCCTTGGCACCAGCTGCTGCCCGGCCTGGGAAAGTTTCGCACGTGCCACCCAGCCGAGCCTGGCAGCCTGTATTTCCAATTCCTCCACACCCATGGTAGCCACTGCACACACTTTGAAAGCCCAGGACCCCCAGAGCAAGGTCGTTTTCATCGGACCCTGCATCGCCAAGAAACTCGAAGCACTCGAGGAGGAAGTCTTGCCTTTTGTGGACTTCGTCCTGACCTATGAAGAGCTGATGGGCATGTTCAGCGCCAAGTCTGTGGATTTGGCCGGCCTGGAAGAAGAACCCTTCCGGTACCAGGCTTCACGGGATGGCCGTGGTTATGCGGTCGCCGGCGGGGTTGCAGCCGCCATCAAGAATTGCATCGCCGAACTCGATCCAAACCGGGAGGTGCCGGTCCAAAGGGCTGACAGCCTTAGCGACTGCAGGAAAATGCTGGCCCTGGCCAAGGCGGGCAAGACTCCGGGGTACCTCCTGGAGGGGATGGCCTGTCCGGGTGGCTGTGTCGGCGGTCCCGGCACGCTGATGCCCATTCCGAAAGCGGGCCAGGCGGTCAACGTGTTTGCCAGCCAGTCGCCTTATCAAACGTCCCTTGCCAACGAGTCTGTCCTGCCAGACAAAGACTAAGACCGGTACACGCACCATGACAGCCCAGATTACAGTGATCCGGATTGGCGGCGGGGTTTTGACGGAAACCCCTGGCGGTTTGCTGACCAATAACTTGACTGAACCCGGCCAGTACCTCTGGCTGGATATTGCCAACACACCTGGGGAAGAAGGTCTGAACCGGCTGGAACAATTGCTTGGCCTGCACGAACTGGCGCTGGACAATTTGTTCGATACAGACCGCAATCCTCGACTGCTGGAATTCGAAGACCACATCTTGCTCGGAGCCCGGTTCATCAAAGAGGGACCAGACGGCTTGGAGCCTTCTACGATTGGCATTGTCCTTGGCAAGAATTTCCTGATCACAGCTCACGAGAACAGGCCCGAGATCATCTCGACGATCCTGGCCCGGGTCCGGGCCAATGGCAACCAGGTTTTGAATACCGGGCCTGACCGGCTCTTGTATTTGGTTCTTGACACATTGGTGGACCACTACTATGAAATTCTCGATACGCTCAGCGAAGGGATCGACGCCATCGACGATCGCGCATCTGAACTGACTCAAAAACAAGACCTTGTTTTGCAACACGATATCCTGGCGACCAAGCGCCAGCTGCTGACGATCCACCGGGCAGCCACACCTCTCAGAGACGCCCTGCTCAACTTGCGGCGGACCAACCGGACATTGATCAGCGAAGCCAACGAGCTGTATCTGCGCGATGTTTTCGAACACATTCTGCAATTGCTCGACACAGTTGAGACATACCGTGAAATCCTGTCCAGCACAACCGAACTGATCATGACGGCAGCCAGCAACCGAATGAACGAAATCATGACCTTCCTGACTGTCTTCACCACTTTTTTCATCCCAGTCAATTTCATTGCCGGGTTTTACGGCATGAATCTGGTCATGCCGGAGGCCAAACTGGCCATGACCTATCCTGTCGTGATCGCCATCATGGCAGCCCTGATCGCTTTCATGTTCGTCTGGTTCAAACGCAAACGCTGGCTCTGATTCCACCGTTACAGCAACAAGGCCTTTTTGCGCCTATACTCAGAGACAGATCATCAATTATCTAACCTTGGCTGTTTGCCAGCCTTTGGGCTGTCCAGTCTGGGCTATCCGCTTAAAGGAGGTTGTAATCACCCATGTTCCAGGAAATTCAAATCACCGGGGTCCAAGCCCGCGAAATTCTCGATTCCAGAGGTAATCCCACCGTAGAAGCTGAAGTTTGGACTGAAGATGGCGCCTTTGGCCGTGCTGCAGTTCCATCAGGTGCATCGACCGGCGCATTCGAGGCTGTCGAGCTCCGTGACAGAGATCCAGGCCGCTACCTCGGCCAGGGCGTGCGCAAGGCAGTCGCCAACATCAATGAACGGCTCGCCGACGAGCTGATCGGCCTCAATGTCTTTGACCAGACCGGCCTCGACAATTTGATGCTCGAGCTGGACGGCACACCGAACAAAGCTAACCTGGGCGCCAATGCCATCCTGGCTGTCTCGCTGGCGACAGCCCAGGCTGCAGCCAACTCACTGGGTGTTTCACTGTTCCAGTACCTCGGCGGCCTTGGCGGTCACCGCCTGCCGGTGCCGATGATGAACATCATCAACGGCGGCAAGCATGCCGACAACAGCATCAATCTGCAGGAATTCATGATCATGCCGATCGGAGCCGAAACTTTCCGCCAGGCCCTGCAGTGGAGTGTCGAAGTGTTCCACACGCTGAAGAAACTGCTCCGTGCAGACGGTTTTGCCACCGCAGTCGGTGATGAAGGCGGGTTTGCCCCCAATTTCACCAGTGACGAGCAAGGGCTGGACTACATCGTCAAAGCCATCGAAGCAGCCGGATTCCGTCCTGGCAAAGACTTCGCCATCGCCATCGATGCCGCCTCCACTGAAATGTACGAAGCCGCCAAGGAAAAAGGCCGCGCAGGCGATTACTTGTTCTGGAAATCCGGCGTCTACAAGACCCGTGAGGAAATGGTCGATTTCTGGGCCGACTGGGCATCCCGCTACCCGATCATCTCCCTCGAAGACGGCCTGGCCGAAGATGACTGGGAAGGTTGGAAGATCCTGACCGACCGCCTGGGCAAAAAACTCCAGCTCGTGGGGGATGACCTTTTTGTCACCAACACTGAGCGTATCCAGCGTGGCATTGATGGGGGCATCTCCAATTCCGTCCTGATCAAGCTCAACCAGATCGGCAGCCTGACTGAGACACTGCAGGCAATCGAGATGGCGAAAAGCAACGGCTGGACAGCCATTGTCTCCCATCGCTCCGGTGAAACCGAAGACGTCACCATTGCCGACATTGTCGTGGCCACCAATGCTGGCCAGATCAAGACTGGCGCGCCTTCGCGCACCGACCGTGTGGCCAAGTACAACCAGCTCCTGCGCATCGAAGAAGAACTCGGCGATGCTGCGGTCTACGCTGGACGCAAGGCTTTCAAAATCACCCCGGACTGGGCCTGATGGCTGGATAGATCACCATCAAAAAAGGGCGTCTCCACAGAGGCGTCCTTTTTCATTTGGACAGACCAGGCCGAATGCGACTATCAAAGGATCGCGAGCAGCCACTCCACCAGCCAGACCATGCCCGATGCGCCGAGGGCGACGGTCAGTAACGTCCGTCCGGACAGCCCCAGCCCAACGGCCACCAGAAGTCCTGCCGTTGCAGAAACAGGGGTGGAAGTGGCAGTAAAGATCGCCGGGATGGTCATGCCGGACAAGACGGCATAGGGGACATAGTAGAGGAACGAGCGCAAGAAGGTGCTTTGGATCCGGCCGCGAACTAAAAGCAGAGGCAGGACGCGCGGGATATAGGTGACCACCGCCATGGTGGCAATGGCAACTGCCAGATAAGAAGAAGGGTCCATGATCAGTTGACCTCCTCGGTTTGCCCGGGCTCACCCACGTGGATGGGAGCCAAGACCGCACCCAACGCAGCTGCCACGATGGTGGCCAGAATGATCTGCCAGCCACCACGCAGGATCGCCAGGGGCGGGGCCAGGGCAATCAGGGTGCTGATTCCTGCTGCCACCCCTGCAACGAGGGCTACCGGACGGGAATGGCGGATCGTCGGCATCACAATCGCGACAAACATGGCATAAAGTGCAATCCCCAGCGCCGCACGCACGCTGACCGGCAAGACAGATCCAGCCAGTGCGCCGGTCAAGGTCCCTCCAGTCCAGCCGAGAAGTGGCAGCAACAGCAAGGACAGGCTGTAGCGAGTGCTGATCAATCCCGGCTGGCTGACCGAAACGGCATAGATTTCATCGGTCACGCCAAAGCCAATCAAAAGGCGCTGGACCAGACCTGTTCCCGGAGCCAGTTTTTGCGACAGCGACAAAGACATCAGCATATAGCGCAGATTGATCAGGACGGTGGTCAGGGCAATTTCCACCAGCGGCCGGTGGGCAAGCATCAGCTGCAAGCCAGCGAACTGGCCGGCCGATGTCAGATTAGTCAGGGAAATCACGGTCGCAACCCAGGCAGCAAGGCCTCCCTCGACTGCTGCCAGGCCAAAAGCAAAAGAGACGGCAAAATAGCCCAGGCCGATGGGCAAACCATCCGCCAGGCCTGAAGCCACCTCCGCCTGTGTCAAAAGGCTTTGTGGTCCATTCGCTTGATGTTCTTCTGACTGTGACATATGAAACAGGGCACTCCTTGCCAGATTGTATACATTCAACCCGATTATAGTCATCTGGCAGGGACTGGACAAGCAAGCACTGGCACAATTCTTGTGGTTCTTTCAGACTCAAAGCTTGTACACCTGGCCTTCCCGGATTGCTGGAGCCAAGCGGTTTGCGGTATCATAGCTACAGGCTGCGCGGATCGTCGCCTGCCGGCAAGCGCTGCAGCGAAATCTCGCCAATCCCGATCGAGGAGAACCATGCTGACACTTTATTTTGCCCGCCACGGCGAGACCATCTGGAATACCCAGAGCCGCATGCAAGGCCGCCTGGACACCGCTCTGACTGAAAACGGCCAGGCCCAGGCGATGGCCCTTGGAGACCGCCTGCGTGGCATTCATTTGGATAAGGTCTATGTCAGCCCTGCGCCCAGAGCACGCCGGACGGCCGAACTGGCGTTGCAGTCCGGCCATTTTCCTGCCACTTTACCAGTCGAAGCAGATGACCGTGTCCATGAGATGGACTTGGGCGATTGGGAGGGCTTGTCAGTGGATGAAGTCCAGGCGATGGCCCCGGAAAATTTGCAGGCTTTCTTTTTTTCGCCGCCTGATTTTATCCCGACTGGCAGCGGCGAAACCTATCACCAGGTCAGCGAACGCATGGCCAGTTTCCTGAGCCAGATGGAGACCCTGGGCCAGGCGTCCCTGTCTGCGGATCGTGAGCACCAGGTCTTGCTGGTCAGTCACAACATCACGCTCAAGGCCCTGCTGGCCCTGCTGAAGCGAAAACCCCTTTCCCACCTGCGGGATGGTCCTCCACTGAAACAGGCAGCCCTGTACCGGGCAGTCTATCTGCCTGGTCATCAATGGGATGTTTTTGAACCAGATTTCAACCCATCTGCCCTGCAGCCCACGGCTGGAGGCCTTGAGAAAGAGGACAACCCATGAACGATGGATTCATCCGCCTGGCTACAGCC
>SABL01000196.1 GCA_009928985.1 Clostridia bacterium | reverse complement strand
GGTCAAAAGGGCATCCGGAGCGATGGTGTCAAAGGTGATGGTGATTTTATTGCCATCGACCACAATGCCGCTGAATGTTTCGGCTTTGCCACTTTCGCTGCCGGCGATGGCCTGGAAGGTCGACATGAAGACAGAGTTCAAGACTGCAGTCTTGGTCGAATACTCGATGCTCCATTTGATGTCATCGGCTGTGACCTTTTCGCCGTCATGCCAGTAGGCATCGTCGCGCAAGGTGAAGGTCAGGGTCTTGCCGTCGGCGCTATATTCATAGGTAGCCAGGGCATCCGGAGAATTCGGGACTGGGCTGAGGTTTTCGTCAGCCACGATCAGGTGTGCGTAGACGGATTTGTTGTACATGAAAGTGCCCGGATTGAGCCAGGGTGTTTCGAAAAATTCTTCCGGACCGCCGTTGGTGTAGATGACTTTGGTGCCACCTTCTGCGGGGGCCTGTGTTTCTGCGGGTGCTGCAGTTGTTTCTGCGGCGCTGGAGGCTGTTGTAGCTGCACCACCGCAGGCGGTCAGTGCGAGACTCAGGATCATGAGGAGACTGAGAACGAGGACATGGAACCGACGCTGTTTCATGATGATTTCCTTCCTTCTTGTTTAGTGTACTGGAAAATCGGATCCGGATACCGGACAAGCTCATAGTAGACCTAAAGAAAAATATTTTCAATAAATATAAATAACAAAAAATATTTTCCCAAATTGTGCATGTGCACGAAAATTCTTTTTTGATGCAGAAAAATATTGTATTTATCTGCGTTATGGGTCTAAGATTCAAGTGTGATTGGCAAATAAAAAAGAAAATTTTTCCAAAATCGCAGTCGGACAGTCTATAATGAATTGGGAGATACATACATGGTGACTGAAAATCAGCAGACAATCGAGAAATTGCGCGGCGGTCTCGTCGTATCGTGCCAGGCTTTGCCGGATGAACCTTTGCACAGCTCATTCATCATGGGCCGGATGGCTTACGCTGCGTACCGCGGGGGTGCGATCGGCATCCGTGCCAATACAGTGGCGGATATCGAGGAAATTCGCAAAGTGGTCGATTTGCCGATCATCGGCATCATCAAAAAAATCTATCCGGACCAGCCCGATGTCTACATCACACCAACCCTGGCTGAGATTGACGAACTCGTGGCCGCCAGGGTGGAAATCATCGCCTTGGATGCCACCGCCCGCACCCATCCGGGCAATGTGTCCGTGGCAGATCTCTTTCACAAAGCCAGGACGAAATATCCCAATCAGCTGTTCATGGCCGACTGTTCGAATGTGGAAGAGGGCTTGGCTGCAGCCCAGCTGGGATTCGACCTGATCGGAACAACCTTGGCCGGCTATACCTCCTACACGGCTGGCCGGGAGCTGCCTCCCTTTGACATGATCGATGCGCTGGTCCAGACCTGTGGCAAGCCAGTGATTGCCGAAGGCAACATCATCACACCAGAGCAATTCCGCCAGGCAATGGATCTGGGCGTGCTGACCACTGTCGTTGGCTCGGCCATCACCCGCCCCATGGAAATCACCAAACGGTTTGTCGCTGCTTTGACTGAAGATCGCACTTAATAATCAAGCAAATTCAATGGAGTTGGAAAGAAGGAACGATCATGAACAGAAAAGAAAAATTCACCGGCATCTTCCCCGCCTTGTATGCCTGCTATGACGAACAGGGTGAGGTCAGCAGTGCACGAGTCCGCCTCCTGACGCGCCACTTGGTTGACAAGGGTGTGCAGGGACTTTATGTAGGGGGTTCGTCCGGCGAATGCATCTACCAGGGCGTTGCCGAACGCAAACAGGTGCTGGAAGCCGTCATGGCCGAAGCGCGTGGGGAAATTGTGGTCATTGCCCATGTGGCCTGCAACAACACACGTGACAGCCAGGAACTGGCTGCCCATGCCGAAAGCCTCGGCGTCGATGCGATTGCCGCCATCCCACCGATCTATTTCCGCCTGCCTGACCATGGCATTGCAGCTTACTGGAACGCGATATCGGCAGCTGCTCCTCAAACCGATTTCATCATTTACAACATCCCGCAGCTGGCGGGTGTCGCCTTGTCTGTGTCGCTCCTCCAGGAAATGATGAAAAATCCGCGCGTCATCGGGGTCAAGAATTCCTCCATGGCAGTCCTGGATATCGCCCAGTGGCTCGAAACGGGTGGCGATGATTTTGTTGTGTTCAATGGCCCGGATGAGCAATTCCTCTCTGGACTTGCTGCCGGTGCCCAGGGCGGTATAGGCGGTACCTATGGTGTCATGCCGGAATTATTCCTCGCGGTTCAGCGCTTGTTTCGTGAAGGGCGCATGGCCCAGGCGCGGGAAATCCAGGCGGAAATCACCCGGATTATCCTCAATATGTGTGCTGCCAAAGGCAACCTCTATGCTGTCATGAAAGCGATTCTGCGCCTGAAGGGCGTCGATATCGGGGATGTGCGCGCGCCGCTGTCAGGCCTGGTGCCTCAGGATCAGGCCATCGTAGAGGCCTGCGCCGCCCAGATTGAAGCTGCGACCCGAAAATACTGCTAAGACAGTGGTGTGAGGTTCCAGATGAATCATTTGGTGATCGATATCGGCGGGACCGCGATTAAATCTGCCCTGTACATGCCTTCGGGACAGTTGGCAGATGTGCGCGAAACCGCCTCGGACGGTCGTGAAGGGGCCAAGGCTTTGCTGTCACGCCTGCATGACCTGATCGAGTCATATGCTGCCCAGGGATTCGGCCGGATCGGTGTCAGCACGGCTGGCCAGGTCGATTGCGTGGCCGGTCGGATTATCTTTGCCAACGACAATATCCCGGGATATACCGGCACCCCGCTGGCCGAGCTCCTGACCCGGGACTGGCAGGTGCCGGTCGATGTTGAAAATGACGTCAATGCCGCTGCCCTGGGCGAGGCGTATTTTGGCAGCGCCCGCGGAACCCCCGATTTTCTCTGCCTGACTTATGGCACGGGGATTGGTGGCGCGATCGTGATCAATGGTCAGATCTATCGCGGATTATCAGGCTTGGCCGGAGAATTTG
>SABL01000055.1 GCA_009928985.1 Clostridia bacterium | reverse complement strand
GCGAGAACTGCGCTTCAAGGCCAAGGTATGGATCGTGACACTTTCCGGCTCCAGTAACAGCAGCTGCTCCAGAGAGTCGGCAAAGTCCGCTGGCGTTTCACCAGGCAGTCCAGCGATCAGGTCCATGTTGATATGATCAAATCCAGCCGCCCTGGCCATGGCCATGGCCGCATGGATCTGCTCCACCGAGTGATGGCGGCCGATCCGCTGCAGGGTTTTCTCATGGAAGGTCTGGGGATTGATGCAAATGCGGGTCGCACCGAACTCGCGCAGCAAGCGTAAATTGCCTGCATTCAAGGTGTCAGGCCTGCCAGCTTCCACTGTGATTTCCGCATTCGGGGCGAGCGGCAAAGTCGCTTTCAGACCCGTGAGCAGGCGTTCCAGAAGCGGCTCAGGCAAGCTGGTCGGTGTGCCACCGCCGAGGTAGAAAGCGGTGGATCTCGCCGGCAAGGCGGCAAAAGTCCTCCGAGCTTCCTCGAGCAGCGCCTCGACATACGGTTCGAGTTGGTCTTTCCTGCGATGGGCATCCTGAGAGATGAAACTGCAGTATGCACAACGGCTGGGGCAAAAAGGAATACCGGCATAAATCAGGGGCACATCCGTCGGTAGTTGCGAGAGCACCCGCTGCTCGGACAAAAAAGTCCGTACGGCCAGATCAGCCTTGGGTGGAGATACACGCCAGACTTCCACCAGCTCAGCCTGGGCTTTGTCCGGTGCAGGGTCGTCCGCCAGAATCTGTTCCACCAGCTGGGTTGGGCGGACCCCGGTGAGGGAGCCCCAGGGGAAATGGACATCCGTAATCCGTTCCAGCAAGACATATAGCTGGCGTTTCAGCTCGCGGCGAACAGAATCCAACGGGACGAAATCCTCATGAATCAGGAAAGGCGGCTGGTTTGCCGCCTGGTCAGCTTCGGTCAGCCACAGACTGGTCCGCACTTCTGCCGAGCCAATCTCAACCGGAGATAGACTGGGCTGACTGTCGGGGCCGGTTTGGACGAGGCTTTCCAGATACCAGGCTTCTCCACCAGCTGACAGCCGGTCTGTGCGGGGCCGCTCGACGCAGCCGAAAAACAGGCGCAGCACGTCAGACAGGGCGAAATCGCAGGTGTGTCCGGTCATCTGGATGATCATGGTGTGGGTAAAGCCTCCGGCAGGGTTTGTTGCGTCTGGTTCTTCTCATACCAAGCTAGCAGAAGATCGACCATCCTGCCGTAACTGTGAACACCATCCGTCTGCAAGTTGGCTTTGAGATAGGCGTCGTTGATGGTGCTGGATGTTTCCTGGACGGGTCCTTCGAATTGCTGCCAGTACTCATTGGCAGCAGCAATGTCCCGCCACACCCCGTCACTGACCAGCGAAGCCGTTTGGCGATAGAGTTCGGGATCGACGGCAGCCAGGCTGTTCAAGAGGCGGATCGTGGCATCGGCGTAACTGCTGTAGCGGTAATCCGGGTCTGGATGGGCAATCCCGGTCAGGAAACTGACAAATCCGGCTTCATCTTCGCGGGCAAATCCCATGGTATGGGCGATTTCATGGCTGGCTGCTGCCGGCAGCAGATAGGCGGGCTGGTCGATGTTGACATTGGCCTCGACCCACAAAGGGTTGTAGAGGCCCGTGATCCCGGTATAAGACCAGTAATGGGACAACAGGACCGGTTTGGGCCGGGCGGGTGGCATGACAAGTGCCAGCAAAGGCCACTCCTCCCCTGCCTCGACATACCCCGCGCCGGCAGCATCGAGGGTTGCGCGAATGGGCCTTTGCAAAATGAACACACCCTCAGCATCCTCCTGGCAGGCCGAGCGAGCGATTTCGGCTTGCCGTGCAGTCCAGGCCAGCGCCGCGGCAACGTCCTGGGCGGGGCGGGCGCGTGAGGGCAGGATAAAACTGCGCGAGACGGGTTCGCGCGTGTAGGCGATCCCGTGCAGCAGCATGAATTGCCAGGCGGCCAGCGCCACGATCCAGCCGAAAACGCCCAGGGAGCGGCGGAAAAAGCGCTGGCCTTCGTGCTTGTGTACGGCTCGCCTGGCTGCTGCGAGCCAGACAACCAGAACAACCGGTATAAGGACGACTGCCAGCTCGGTCAGAGAAAAAGGGATGGCCGTGGAAAAGGTCCGGAAAGGCTGCGACCAGACCGGGAAAAAGTGCTGGACATAGTAGCTTTCCACCCATTCCGGGGCGTCGGCCAGCAAATTGCGCAGCAAAAACGGCATCGGCAGCAGGATCAGCCAGAGCAGGCGTGTATGGCGAGCCCAGTCGCGCTTGGGCCTGGCCCGTTGCAAGGACTTGCCTGAGCCAACCGCTTCAGAAAATTCGGCAGGCTGTTTCATCCGGTCACCTTCTTTTTCGTTTAGCCAAGCAGCAGTTGCCTCAACTCGGCCATGTCCTGGGCCAGGAAAGTGGCACCACCATCTTGAAGATCGTCAGCATCGCGAAAGCCCCAGAGGACACCGATTCCAGTCATCTGGGCCCGGACTGCGGTCAGCATGTCAGAGCCGGAATCCCCGATCAAAGCCACCTGCTCAGGTGTCACACCGAGCTTTTTTGCAAGGTGCAGCGCCAGGGTCGGGTCGGGCTTGGTCGGAAAGGGGTTGAGCTGGCCATAGCAGAGGTCAAAAGTCCCTTCCGGGAAATAGTAATTGATCACTTCGAGGGTGCTTTCATGCGGCTTGTTGGACAGGACAGCCAGCTTGACTCCGGCTGCCTTCAAGTCAGAGATCAATTGGTCGATTCCCGGGTAAAGCGAGGTTTGGACATGCCAGTCACGGCCATAAATCTCGCGGTAGGTCCGGTAGACCGGATCAATCTTTTCATCTGGCCAAGTCGGGCGGCTGACCCGCACCGTTGATTCAATCAGCTGACGGGCACCGTAACCGATGTAGGTTTTGATTTCTTGCTCGCTGAGGCGGGCACAGCCATGCTGGCTCAGGGCAGCGTTGCAGGCAGCGGCCAGATCAGCCAGCGTGTCGAGCAAGGTGCCATCCAAGTCAAACAGGACAGCCTGGTAACGTGGTGCAGACATTCGTTTTTCCTTTCTTTTTTGCCAGATCCGGCCAGCCGGCCGCCGGACATGCCGGGCCAGACGGTCTTTAGGGTCAGAGCCAGCCCAGGGCACGCAGCGCGGACAGCAAGCCGATCAGGACCGGCTGATGCAAAGCGTAAAAAACAAGTGAATTCCGGCCGAGGAATTCCAGTGGCCGGGTGGATTTGAGCAACGCTTCCGGAGCCTGCGGGAATGCCGTCGTGCGTGCCGGATAGACGATCCGGCCGATCAAGGTTCCAGCCAGGAAAAAGCCCAGCCACGGCAGCAGGGGGAGATAATCGGCCATACCGGGTCTTGTATCCGGCAGAATCCCCAGCGGCAAAGTCAGGTAATGACCGGCAAACAGCTGGTTCAGGTCCGTCACGAGACCACCCAGATAGATGATCACGATGCTCGAAAACAACAAGACGGCCTGGAGGACCGGCTCTTTCAAATGGAGCCTGGGGCTGTCCAGGCCGGCATACAGCAAGGTGCCGAGAGCCAGCAGGTGGAGAACATTGAACAAGACATAGTAGTCACTGCCTGACAGGCGGGACAGCACGATGCTGATGATCGTGATCCCGACAGACACCCCGAGCAGACGTAATCCACGCCGGGTATTGCTGCGGGAAAAACTGCTCGAAATACCGGAAACGACGAGGAAGACATTGAGAAAGAGCGGCCGCAACAGATTGATGAACCACCATGATTCCTGCCAGGCGAACACATCCAGGCCGAAAATGTAGCGCAAGTCGAAGATGAAATGGTGCAGGAACATCATGAACAAGGCGAGCCCGCGCAGAGCATCGAGTTCGAAGACACGGTTTTTTGTCAGCTGGTTTGGCATGGTTCCTCCATCGGGTCAGTAAGCAGGATTCAGGGTTGGTCCGGGGGCAGGCATGCCTGACCGCGCGGTCGCGCGTGTCAGTTGAATTTGTAGATTTTCCGGGCCACCATGTAGGTCTTGCGGGTGATGTAGCGGCCACCGCGGCCCGGCATGGCCAGTGCCGCATTGAGCAGACTGGTGCGCAGAACCGTATAGGTCCGAAGATCGTAATCCTTGATATCCTTCCAGAGCTGGTCGATTTTTTTCAGGTTCTCTTCGGTATTGGACAAAATCAGATGAATGACTGCAATCGAGACCATCATGGACAAATAGCGGTACATGTAGCGGCGCAAGTGACGGTTGGCGATGTCCCGGCGCAAGTGATACATGTAGAGCATGATCCGGGTAACCCTGAGCTGCTGGTCGATCCGCTTGATCATGTTGTCCATGTTGACCGACTGGTCAGGACGGCCAATAAAATAGCGGTACAGGTCCACATCCAGGTAGTGCACGCTGCGCACGAGCGGCAGCGGCTGGTACGCGACAATGTTGTCCACATAAAACGTATGCTCCGGTAGCTGCAGCCCGCACAAGCGCAGACGGTCGGTGCGGTAGATCATGCTGTGCATGAGAAGAAACTGGCTGACCCGGAAAAAGCGCATCTCATCCCAGGTGAAACGGCGGTTGACCGGAAAAACATTGCGGTAGGAGATGACATTGGTCGTGTCGTTGTATTTGTATTCGTAGACATAATTGACAATCACCAAGTCAAGCGCCGTGTCATCATCTGGCTGAGACCGCAACAGCTCCATCACCTCGGCATAGGCGTCCTGGTCAAACCAGTCATCGCTGTCGACGACTTTGAAATAGCGGCCAGTCGCGACCTCAAGCCCCTTGTTGACGGCCGAACCGTGGCCACCATTGGGCTTTTGTTCCAGCCGGACAATTTCCGGATAACGCTCGATGTAGCCCCGCGCAATCTCCGCGGTCCGGTCCGATGAACCATCATCGACGACGATCACCTCGACATCCGTCCCCCCCGTGACCAGGGAGTCCAGGCACGTCGCCAGGTAATCTTGCGAATTATAGGAAGGTACAGCAATAGAGAGTACTTTCAAGCAATTCACCCCTTTTCAAACGAAGTAATTATATCACGCTTTGAGAAAAGTCATGTGTGAAAAAATTCACAGTGGCGAAACAAAACGCTACCAGCCGGATTGGCCGCAGGCCGGGGGCGGGAGGCGCGGGGCAATTGCCACGGCCCATGAAAAAACCATCTTCACGCAGATCAGCTGCCTGAAGATGGTTTTCGAAGTTTGACTAAACTGTAATCTAACTGGATCTGGTCTGATCCGGATCTGGCCCGGACAAAATCTGCTGATCGGCGGCGTTTCTCCGGTGATCAGCGGGCGGCGTAGGCTTGCTTGAGATAGTCCATGTGCTGGCCGGTCAGGTTGCCTTCGACCAGGGCGGTGTTGCGCGGAGCGACAACGAAAATGACGCTCGAGACGGGCATGACTTTGCCGTCCACTGCATAGGCCGAACCGGTGATGAAGTCGATCACACGCTGGGCGACCCGGGGATCCACTTTTTCAATGTTGCAGATCACGGTTTTGCCGGCGCGGATGTGGTCGCAGGCTTGCTGGGCGGCTTCGATGTCGGATGGCTGCATGATGACCACCGACTGATTGGCCGGGTGGGGTTTGATGTCGACCACTTTGCTGGCAGCCTGGCGGCGGGACGGTGCTGGTTTGTAATCCTCAACAGGTTCGGCTTTGTTCTCGATATAAGTATCCTGCTCGGATTCTTCTTCGTAATCGAAATCGTCATTGTAGCTGCCCAGGCGGCTGAACAGTCTGTTGAATAGATCGGCCATGGTCTACCTCCGTCTCAACCGGCATCCCTTTCTCCATCGACGGGTCCGGTCTGATTTCCATTATAGGAACGCCACCGTAACCCCGCAAGAAAGCCCGGTGAAGTGTAAGTGCGATGTAATCTGGCCGCAACAACAGGGTGGCCGTTCTCAGCCAGTGTTACAATCGCGCGACAAATTCCATGTGTGACTCAGACGGGGGCGAGCTTGATTGAGGCTTGATCTATCCTTGAGAAGGCCGGGGTCCGAAAATCGCCGTGCCGATGCGGACATGGGTGGCGCCACAAGCGATCGCTTGCGAGTAATCCTGGCTCATGCCCATCGAAAGGATGTTGAATGTATCCGAACCGAGCGGCCCCGCTGCAAGGGACGCAAACAAGATTTGGGTCTGGCCAAAAACAGGGCGGGTCTGATCCGGATGTTCAAACAAAGGGGCCATGGTCATCAGCCCGCGGACCCGGATGCCTGACTGACTGGCAAAACGGTCTGCATTGGCCAGAAGTTCATCCGGGTCAAAGCCATGTTTGGTCGCTTCATGGGCGGTGTTCACCTGCAGCAGGACATCGGTCACAAGACCGGCCTTGGAGCTGCGGCTGGCAAGTTCTTCCAGCAGCTCAGCCGAATCGATCGAATGGATCAAGGCTGTGCGGCCTATTAGATACTTGACTTTGTTTTTTTGCAGCGTGCCGATCAGATGCCAGGACGGATGCAGGTCTTTGTCTGACAAATCATCCTGTTTGGCCAGCATTTCCTGGACCCGGTTTTCGCCGAGGTCGTGAAGGCCCAGGCACACAGCCGCAGTGGCCATGGACGCAGGCAAAAACTTGGAGACACCGATCAGGGTGATTTCAGCTGGATCGCGACCGGCTGCCTGAGCAGCAGCGGCAACGGAACGCCGCACGTTTTCCAGACGATTGGCCAGCGCGGCCACTTCCAAGACAGGAAGACCTGCCAATTGGGCTATTTGTTCGTTATCCACCAATGAATTCCCCCTCTCCGATTGATTCCGGATTGGCTACGATGACCGATGACAGGCTGGGTTTGAGGTCTTCTTCCCCGGCCTCGCCACTGACATCGATGATCGCGTATTCGCGATCATAGTCAACAATTTTTACAGGAACGAGGCGGGTGTAACCACCGGTCACCATCAGGATGCTGGCAGTCCTTCCGGATGAGTCAAAGTCGATCAGGGAAACCCGCGGAATCCGCATGCCTTCTGTTTCGGAAACAGCCAGTTCGGCGGCAAAGCTGCGCCGGTCAGAAAACCACTCCACTCTGCGGTCGGAACGGAAAATGGCAAAACTGCCCTGTCCTTGTTGCTCCACCCGGACCAGGCGGCAATTGGTGATTTCAATCCCTTCTGACGGAACAACAACCGTGTAGCGGCGATCTGCAGGCAGATCCGCAGGCTGGACTCCGTCCAGGTAAAAAGCCAGGTGATGCTCCAGACTGGACGTCACTCGCAAGACGGGCTCACCTGTCCCGACTTCCCGGGCAGCAGTCTTGAAAGTCTGGGCCTGCTCGAGGGCGTTCTGATAGTCCTGGAAGGTCAGGTTTTCGGCAGCTGCAGATCCCAAAGCATCTTCCAGGCCATCGAGATGGAACGAGATAATCCCCGGCTGGCTGCTCGCCAGTGTGCCCGATGAAAGCCCCAGGCTTTGCTCCAGGCTTTGCTTTTGCATCAGGAGCTGGTCGAGCCGGGCATCGTGGAAATCAACCGCAGCCAGTTTGCCGCTGCGCTGCTCCATGATCACGGTCATGGCCGCTTGATAAGCCGGTAGATTGCGCAAGGTTTGGTTCACGACGTCACCACGGACCAGATTGACAATCGACGACAAGGCAACCGCACTTTCATTGTATATAGCCCTGGCACCAGAGCCTTTGCCCTGGTTCATCAGTTCCAGTTGCAAGTCCACAATATCTTGCTCACACTTGTCCAGCTCATCCAGCTGGCGTTCCAGGCCGGACGGGATAACCAGAGCCAGCTTTTGTCCCCGCGAAACACGCATGCCTTCGGTTACGAGCGGTTTGACCTGACCGGTCGACGGGGCGACTGCCACACTGTCATCGCGCAAAATCAGGGCATTGCCCTGGGCATAGTGAGTCAGTTTGCCTTTCTGGATGAACAGGAACTGAGGATTGGGCTTGGTTTTTCGCATCACGACCAGGATCAGGACCGCCATGACCAGCATGATGAACAAGACCAGCACTGACAGGAAAATCGCGCGCGAACGGGCTTTGCGGCGTTCAATCCGCATCAGGCGTTCGACGGGGTCGACCGGCCGTCGATTGGGCCGACTGCCGGGTCGGCGGCCAGCGCTGCGTTCAGGGCGGCGGGCCGAGGCCCTGGCGTCTATAAGCTGTTCCTGCTTGCCAGGACGAGCCGGACGTGAATTGGCTTTTTTCGGGGGCGGGTTCACTGACTATTCTCCCGACTGCATACGGTCTGGCTGACCCCTGCCAGTCATGCGCTCAAAGGCCAAAAGGCAGGCCAGGCGGACCGTTTCAAAGTTGAGCCCACCCTGGAGGTAGGCAGGAAATGGCGGTTTCAAGGGGCCATCGGCTGAAAGCTCGATCGATGAGCCCTGGACAAAGGCGCCAGCAGCCATGATGACCGGGCTGTCATAACCAGGCATGGCCCACGGTTCCGGCCGGACAAAGCTGTCGACGGGCGAGGCTGCCTGGATTGCCTGGCAAAAAGCGACCAGTCGGTCCGGATCGCCGAATTCCAGCGTCTGGACCAGATCCCCCCGGATGGCATCTGCGGCCGGGTAGGTTTTGTAGCCGGCAGCGCCAAAAAGTGCAGCAGCAAAGGCGGCACCCTTGAGGCTTTCGGCAACAATTTGCGGGGCCAGGTAGAAGCCTTGGGCGATCAGGCGGGAAAACCCAAGCGTGGGCCCGACATGGCTGCCCAATCCGGGTGCGGTCAGGCGGGAAGCAACTTTTTCCACCAGATCCGCACGACCGGCGACATAGCCACCTGAAGGACAGAGGCCGCCGCCGGGGTTTTTGATCAGGGAACCAGCCACCAGATCTGCGCCAACCATGCATGGCTCTTGGGTTTCGACGAATTCGCCATAGCAATTGTCAACCAGGACGATCGCCTGAGGCTGGTGCTGGCGCACCGTCTGGACGATCTGGGCGATGTCATCGATCAGGAGTGAACGGCGGGTGGTGTAGCCGCGGGATTTCTGGATGAAAACAACCTTCGTGCGGGCATCCAGAACCTGGGCGATGCCAGTCAGGTCGGGATTGCCATCCGGCAGGAGGTCTAGTTCGCGATAGTGGACGCCGAGGTCGGCCAGGGAGCCTTCCGGGGCTGGTGAACCGTCATCGGTCACACCGATGGTTGCCTGGAGGGTGTCATAGGGGCGGCCCGTGACAGAGAGCAACGTATCACCGGGCCTGAGCAGGCCAAACAGGCAAATCGCCAGGGCCTGGGTCCCGGCACTGATCTGGATGCGAACGAGGGCTTTTTGGGCGCCAAAGACCTGGGCATAGGCCTTTTCGATCTGGGATCGGCCGGAGTCGTCATAGCCATAGCCAGTCGTGCCGCCCAGACTGCTCTCAGCCAGACGAGCTTCGTGAAACGCATGCAAGACCCGCAGCTGGTTGATGCTGCGGGTCTGGTCGATGCGGGCGAAAACAGGAGCAAGGTCCTGGATGATCGCCTCGGAGCGCAAGACAGTCTCCGGGGCAATCCCGAACGGGGCAAAGGCCTGGGTGATCAAATGCCGTAGACCTCCTTGGTCGAAAGGACACGGATGGAGGATTTTTCCAGTTTCTCAAGGGCCAGCTGCGGATTCTGGACCCGGATGATGACGACAGCATCGTCCGTAACCCGCCCGATGTAGGCATAGAGATAATCGACCGAAATCGAGCCTTCGCTGAGGATTTCGAGAGCCACATCAAGCTGGCCTGGCAAATTGGGGATGGCGATCGCGATCACGTGCGTGGCACTGACCGTAAAGCCCTGGTTCGTCAGGACCTCCTGCGCCTTGGCTGGCTGGTCGACAATCATGCGCAAAATGCCGTATTCGGTTGTGTCGGCGATCACAAGGGCCCGGATGTCCACACCTGCTTCACGCAGGGTCCGGGTCACCTCTGCCAGGCGGCCGGATTTGTTTTCGAGAAAGACAGAAATCTGGGTGACGAGCATCGCGATTCCTCCCACATGAAGTCCGTACAGCTAGAGGTACGGATCAAAACTCACATTTGTATTTGATTATATCAGATCCACTCTGGAATGCCTTGTGATTGACGGCGCGAAGTTTTTCCGGAAAGACGAGATCGATGGCCCGTGCGAAAATATCCGGATCGATGTCGGTCAGGCGGGCCATGGCACCGAGCATGACGACATTGGTCGCCCGGTAACTGCCCGCTTCGTCTGCCAGTTTCTGGGCATCGAAGGAAAAAACTTTGCTTGATCCCAGGGCTTTCTGATCGAGCTCGCTGACAATATCTTGTGGGTACTTGGCCACGCCAGTGGATACTGTTGCCGGCGGGATCTGCAAATTGTTGACCAGAAGCGCACCGCCCGCCTTGAGCAGGTAAGCCCAGCGCAGAGCCTCCAGTTCTTCGAAAGACAGGATGAAATCCGCCTGGGCGGGTTCGATGATCGGCGAGGCCACAGTCTCAGCCATGCGGACATAGGTGATGACACTGCCACCACGCTGGGACATGCCGTGGACCTCAGACACTTTGACGTCCAGGCCCAAAAGACTGGCAACGGTGCCGAGCAATTTCCCGGCCACCAGAGTTCCCTGGCCACCGACACCGACCAGGGCAATGTTTAATGACATAGGCTGGCTCATGCTTCATTGCCTCCTTTCAAAGCGCCAAAATTGCAGACTCGGGTGCAGAGATGGCAGGCGTTGCAGATATTCGGATCGATCTGCGGATAGCCGTCCGGTCCAGCCAGCAGGGCGGGGCACATGATCTTGATGCAAGCCTGGCAGCGGGTGCATTTGTCGCGGTCGAGCTTGACGACATCTTCTTTTTTGCCGATGCCCGGCGGGATCAGGGCACAGGGGCGCTTGGCAAGGATCACCGTGACGTTTGGTTCTTCCACAGCCTGCTTGATGACTTTGACGCAGGCCTTGATGTCAGCCGGATCGACCTCATGGATCGACCGCACACCGATGGCCCGGCAGAGCTGCTCGAGGTCGAGTTCAGGGGCGGGCTGGTTGTGGATGTCCAGGCCACTGGCGGCGTTTTGCTGGTGGCCGGTCATGCCCGTGATCGAATTGTCGAGGATGATCACCGTGCTGGTGCTGCCGTTGTAGACACTGTTGACCAGGCTGGAGACACCCGTGTGCAGGAAGGTCGAGTCACCGATGACCGCGACCGATTTCCGGGCCATTTCATGGTCGGAGACCTGGTCGAGTCCGTGGGCCATGCCGACCGATGCGCCCATGCACAGACAGGCGTCCATGGCATTGGTCGGAGACAGGGCACCCAGCGTGTAGCAGCCGATATCACCGGCCACCGTCAATTTCAACCGGTTCAAGGCCATGAACAGACCCTTGTGGGGGCAGCCAGCGCACATGACCGGCGGACGTCCGGGGGCAGGGGTCAAGGCCGATGTGTCATAGGCGGGAGTGAGGGTGGTGTCCGGATGGAAGACTTTGTTCAGGAGGGCAAGGCTGTATTCCCCCTGCAAAGTGAACAGGGACTTGCCTTCGCAGGCGATCCCGGCAGCCTTGATCTCGGTTTCGATGAAGGGGTCGAGTTCCTCGACGATGACAAAGCGCTCGACGGAGGCGGCAAACGCGCGGATCTGCTCGATCGGCAGCGGATAGACCAGGCCAAGTTTGAAAATCGAAGCCTCCGGCAAGGCCTCCCGGACATACTGGTAAGCCATGCCGCTGGTCAGGATGCCCAGTTTTTCGGATTTTCTGGTGATCGCGAAGGCACCTGGCACCAGACCAGCATCGAGGTCCTTTTGCAGCTGGCTCTGGCGGCTCTCGACCACCACGTGACGCTTGATCGCCATGCCCGGCATCATGACGTATTTCATCATGTCTTTGACGTAAGGGCGCTTGGACTGCTCCTGCGGCTCGCCGATGGTGACCTGGGTCCGGGAATGGGAAATGCGGGTGGTCAGGCGGAGCATGACCGGAGTGTCATACCGCTCGGACAGCTCAAAGGCCTGTCGGGTCATGTCGAGGCATTCCTGACTGTCAGCTGGCTCGAACATCATCAGTTTGGCTGCACGGGCATAGTGGCGGCTATCCTGTTCATTCTGCGAACTGTGCATGCCCGGGTCATCGGCCACAACGACCACCAGGCCACCGTTGACCCCCGTGTATGAGGATGTGAACAGTGGATCAGCCGCTACATTGAGCCCGACATGCTTCATGCACGACATCGCTCTCCCACCGCCGAGGCTGGCACCATAAGCGACCTCGAGGCCAACTTTTTCATTGGTGGCCCATTCGGTGTAAATGCGCGGATATTTGGCGGCGTTGACCGTGATCTCTGTACTGGGTGTGCCCGGGTACGAGGAAATCACCTTGACCCCAGCTTCGAAAGCACCGCGGGCGACTGCCTCATTTCCAAGCAAGAGCTGCCGGTCCAATCCGGCAAAATTGGCAGGTTTGTCCATATTCTCGTTCCTTTCTGTTTAGAAGGCTTTGGTGCGCAAGTCGATGACGCGTTTGGATTTGCCGGCCGTGCGTTCGAGCGTCTGGGGGCTTAAAAGCTTGACCCGGACGTCGATCTGCAGGACGGTGCGGATCTTGTGGCGGATTTCCTTGGTTAATTCTTCGAGTTCACGGTAGCTTTCCAGGCGCGAAGCATCGATCAGCTCGACCTGAACCTCGATCTGGTCCATGAAGTGCTCGGTCGTGACGATGATCTGGTAATGGGGCCCAATGCCATTAATGGTCATCAGGACGGCCTCGATCTGGGACGGGAAAACATTGACGCCGCG
This sequence comes from Clostridia bacterium, assembly GCA_009928985.1. Classification (GTDB taxonomy): domain Bacteria; phylum Bacillota; class Clostridia; order Saccharofermentanales; family UBA5734; genus UBA5734. The sequence continues at coordinate 2,684 of SABL01000055.1, read as the reverse complement.
GATGATCATCATGTCGTCAGAACGGCCGCGCACCAGGTCCATCCGGACATTGGTCCGGCCACAGGAGCAGCACTCATAATTGAGGCGCGTAATGTCCTTGGTCCGGTAGCGCAGCATCGGGATCCCTTCCTTGGTCAGGGTCGTCAGGACGAGTTCCCCTTCTTCCCCTTCCGGCAATGTTTCGCCGGTCACGGGGTCGATGATTTCCGGATAGAAATGGTCCTCATTGATGTGCATGCCCTCAAAGGCCAGGCATTCATAGGAAACACCGGGTCCGGTGATTTCGGTCAGGCCGTAATTTTGCGTGTCCGTGATCCCCAGGCGCATTTCGATCAGGCGGCGCATTTCTGGTGTGTGGCCTTCGCCACCGAACAGGCCGACGCGCAGTTTCAGATCCTCCGGTGCGATCCCCTGCTCGACCATGACCTCGGACAGGTGCAGGGCATAGGATGGGGTAGCAATCAGGACGGTCGTGCCCAAGTCCTGCATGAACATCAGCTGGCGCTCGGAATTGCCACTCGAATGCGGGATGACCGCGGCGCCCAGATGCTCCAGGCCATAATGGAGGCCAAAGCCGCCGGTGAACAAGCCATAGCCGAAAGCGACCTGGCAGACATCATCAGCTGTGACCCCGGCTGCCGCAGCCAGGCGAGCACAGCAATCGGTCCAGACTGCCATGTCATTTCGGGTATATCCGACGATGATCGGCTTGCCTGTCGTGCCAGAGGACGCATGGTAGCGCACGATCGCGCGCGTATCTTCCGCAAACATCCCCGTCGGGTAATTGTCGCGCAGATCATTCTTGACAGTGAAAGGGATCTTCTCAATATCTTTCAGAGACTGGATGTCTGAAGGCTTTAGACCAGCCTCATCCATCCGGTTGCGGTACATAGGCACCCGTTCATAAGCCCGGTTCACCGTCTCCTGCAGCCTGGAAAGCTGCAAAGCCTCCATATCCAAGCGATTCATCGTCTCAGCAGGACTCCAGATCATGGTTGGCTCCTTTGTCTGTAAAATCAATTAAGAATTATCGAAGAACTGTGAAATAGCTAGGGAAAATGATAGCAATAGCGAAGGGTATTTGCAAACCCATTCCAGGAGCTAAACTGGTCGCTTTCTGCTCGCCTTGCTTGTCCCACACATGGGCATTATCGCCAGGGGGTGGCCTCGTCGGCGGCAATTACTGAGGGAAATTCCAGATTTTGTGCCAGACTTGGTGCGAAGGGAGGATCCAAATCTGGAATTTTCCAGATTTGGGGTCGGCGCACTTGCAGGGAAAATCTCTGATGATCCCGCGGGCCTTAGAGCCTCAATGCCTGCATGGCATCCCGGAAAACTTCCACTTTAGTGATCCGACATAGAGTTGGAAATTTCCGCCGCTACGTCAGAGCCCCTTTTGGGAAAGTCTAGTCCCAGATCCGCGAAGCTAACAGCCGCAGTCGTCTTCGCGCCTCCCGGAGTTGTTGCCGTTTTTGTGCGCCGACCCCAATTGTGGAAATTTCTATCCAAGGTGCCAGACTTAGCGCAAAGGGTGGCCCTCGTTCCGGCACCCGTGTCGGACCTGCAGCCAACACGGGTGCTTCGTAAATCTTTGATGCCCACCTGACCACTCTTCCTGGAATTAGCTGCCCTTTTTTACATGTTTTTCACGGAATCATGCAAAGATTCCCTCAAAAAATCGTGGTTGACAAAGCCAAAGGGGGCTGTCTATAATTGCTTGTGCCTGAACGGCAAACCCTCTCGCAGCTATCATCATCTCAGATGGCGAACCGGCAGCGAAACAAGTCCAGATCAGCGCGGTCATGGCGGAACTGGCAGACGCGTACGTTTGAGGGGCGTATGGGCAACCGTATGGGTTCAAGTCCCATTGACCGCACCAGAAAAACCACTGAAGCTGTGAGCTTCGGTGGTTTTTATTTTTTGAGTTGAACCCACTTAATTATAGTCTTGTGAAATTTTGCAGATAAAATGACTTTAACAAAGCCCTTATATGATTAAAAAACCATTTGAATCACAATAGCGGCAATGTCGAAGATGACTTTTGCATCCTACTCGAATAATTTAACCATAAATCAACTCGTTGATATTCTAACCATATTCTATTGCATCGGCAGGAAATTCACTTTCCAAGCATCGCCATCTTTCACTAAACTGAATCCATAGGTTATAGCACCCAGTTTTTCATCAACATCCCCATTCTTACTTTTCCAAGTTATCGTTGCCTGTTCTGCGTTGGATTCTGAAAATATAATGCCAACATCGTAAATATCCTTAAAAATATCGAACTCCTGCAATCTGTGTTCGTTTGGAATATTCTTATCCTCTTCTTTTGACCAAAGTACAGATGCTTCATTTGTGGTATACAGTTCATATTCAGTTTCATATTCTTTAACAAGTGAAGCATAAAGATACATTTTGCAAACTGAGATTGGTTTTAAACCAACTAAAACAACATCATCATAAGACGACTTGAATTCTTCATATTTCTCTTGCTCATGAAGAGTCAACTGAGTCAAATCTCCATGCGATTCATTCAAATTGATTAATTCGTCGAGTCTCAATATCTCTCTTTTCAATTCATCATTTTGGGCTTTCAATGCCTCAATGTCTTTGATGGAAATTTTAATATTCTCTAACAAAATTTCCTGTTGCAAAGCATCTGCCTTCAGGCCATTAATTTCTTG
>SABL01000195.1 GCA_009928985.1 Clostridia bacterium | reverse complement strand
CTGTGGCCAGATGCTCGCGTTGCTCAGGATCACGCCGCGATCTAAGGTTCCTGTAGCGTCGGATCAGGGCCTGGACCCGGGCCAGGAATTCCCGGATGCCAAAGGGTTTGGTCAGGTAATCATCCGCACCGGCTTCCAGTCCGCGCACCTTGTCGGATTCAGCGCTCCTGGCGGTCAGCATCAGGATCGGAATCCAGTCCAGATCCTCAGACCGGCGCAGACGGGCACAGATCTCAAAGCCATCCAAATCCGGCAGCATCAGGTCAAGAATGAACAAGGCCACTGGCTGGATAGTGGCAAGATCCGCAAAAAGGCTCTTGCCGTCGCGGTAGCTGCGGGTGGCATACCCCTCGTTTTGCAGGTTGAATTCGATCATTTCAGCGATACCGGCATCGTCCTCAACAAGAACGACGATGGGACGCGGTGATTCCTCAGTCATTGTAGTTCATGTGCCGGCCCTTGATGAAAAACAGCACCCACTCCGCGACATTCTGGGCATGGTCGGAGATCCGTTCGAAATACTTGCAGATCATGAGCAGCTCAACAAGCTGCTCAACATTCTCAGAATCCACGGACATCAGGTGGATCAGGTACTTCTTGAGCTTGCTGTAAAGCTCATCGACCCGGTCGTCCATCCGGATGACTTCACTGGCGGCGGCTTCGTTGCGGGTGACATAGGCATCGAGCGCACCGCGCAGCATCTGCTTGGAGACATCCGCAATGGTGATGATGTCGTGTGGAATCACGATCCGGTTAGGCAGGGCATTGATCGCGATGATCCGCTCGCTGATGTCACTGGCATGGTCGGCGATCCGCTCGAGGTCCGTGATCAATTTCAGCGTCGATGTCAGGTCGCGCAGATCGCGGGCGACCGGCTGCTGCCGGGCGATGATCTCGACACAGCTGCGATCGATCTGGCGTTCCATCTCGTCGATCACGTCATCATTGGCAATGACCTTCTCAGCCCGTTCCGAGTCAAGGTCGGTCAAGGCCTGGACGGCTTCGTTGATCGACTGCTCCACATGGGCGCCCATCCGGATGATTTCCTGATGTAGATTGGATAATTCTTTTTCAAATTCAATACGGACCATGGATTGTCGTGCCTCCTGATCAGCCAAACCGGCCGGTGACATAATCTTCTGTCTTCTTGTTCTGGGGGTTGTTGAAAATGCTGTTGGTATCATGATACTCGATCACTTCGCCCAGCATGAAGAAAGCAGTCCGGTCGCTGATCCGGGCTGCCTGCTGCATGTTATGGGTGACGATGATGATGGTGTAGTCTTCCTTCAATACAGTCATCAGGTCTTCGATTTTAGCGGTTGAGGCTGGATCGAGGGCGCTGGTTGATTCATCCATCAGGAGGATCTCCGGTTCAACCGCCAACGCCCGGGCAATGCACAGGCGCTGTTGCTGGCCGCCAGACAAACCGAGCGCGCTCTTTTTCAGCCGGTCTTTGACCTCGCTCCAGAGGGCAGCGTCCTTCAGGCTCTTCTCGACAATTTCGTCCAGTTCGCGGCGGCTCGTAAGGCCATGAATACGCGGACCATAGGCGATGTTGTCGTAAATCGACATCGGGAACGGATTGGGTTTCTGGAACACCATACCGACTTTCTTACGCAGCTGGTTGACATCCGCTTCTGACGAGTAGATATTGTCGCCATCAACGAAAACCTCCCCCGAAATGCTTACGCCGGGTACCAGGTCGTTCATCCGGTTGATCGTCTTCAGGAAGGTGGACTTGCCACAGCCGGAAGGACCGATCAGAGCCGTGATTCTGCGCTCGGGTATGTCCAGTGAGATTTGTTTCAAAGCCTGGAAATTGCCATAGTGCAAATCCAGGTTGCGGGTAGAGACGATGGTTTGAGCCAAGTTCCGGTCCATTGCTGGCATTCTCCCTGCCGGAAATGAAAACACCGGCGTCATCTAGGTTAGAAGTCTTTTCTTCGATGATAACAACCGGGGTTAAGGTATAGATTATGATCATGTAAGGAACAGGTAAAATCCATCCGCCAGTGTGCGCCGGCCGATGGGGCCATCAACGCAGCACAACCAAGGTCACACCATCGTTGCGGGTGCCCCAGTCGGTGTCCTTGCGCAAAGAAGGTGCCAGATGGACGATGTTGCGGCCTGAGTTCTCAAACGGGCTGAAAGCCTCACCGGCACAGTAAGCCTTGATCTTGCCTTCCTTGAGTTGCTCGCTCAAAAACTGGCGGGTCGCGGTGCGGATGGCGCCGCCGGTGCCGGAAGAGCCATAGCCGTGGATGATCTTGATCGTGGAAATTCCAGTGCGGCGCAGCGTCGATAATTCCAGGCGCAGGCGCATCAAGGCGGCTTCAACAGTTGGCATGTCCTTCTCGAGGTTGATGATGTTTGCTGCCATGTATGGGGTTGGTCCTCCTTGACAAAAATAACCGATACAACCATTGTATCACTAAAGCGGGGTGAAAAACATGGAATCGATGAGACTTGATCGTTGCCTTGCCAACGCTGGCCTTGGCTCACGCACAGAAGTCCGTGACTTGCTGAAAAAGGGACTGGTGACGGTTTCCGGGCAGATGGTGCGGGATCCGGGTTATCGCATCCGGCCGGCTGAGATGGACGCTGTTTATGTCAATGGCCAGAGCATTCTGGTGCGGCACCAGATCCATCTCATGCTCCACAAGCCATCTGGGCTCGTCACAGCGCTGGACGACAAGCATCTGCCGACCATCACCAGCCTGGTTCCGGAGCAACTCTGGCGCCGCGGCCTGTTTCCGGTTGGCCGGCTCGACCGGGACACGACAGGACTTTTAATCCTGACCACAGACGGGACTTTGGGCCATCGTCTGGCCAGTCCGCACTGGGAAGTATGGAAAAGATATGATGTGACCGTCGAAGGCGCTGCCTTTACTGCTGACGATCCGGCGCTCTTTGCCCGCGGCCTGATCTTACCGGATGGCCTTCATTGCCAGCCGGCCAGGCTCGACATCCATACCGGCCATGAAGCCAGCCTGACCATCCACGAGGGGAAATTCCACCAGGTCAAGCGCATGATGTCAGCCACCGGTCGAACCGTTGTCCGCCTGCATCGCCAGTCGGTCGGCAGCCTGGCACTCGATCCTGCGCTGTCACC
>SABL01000194.1 GCA_009928985.1 Clostridia bacterium | reverse complement strand
GGCTCATATTGGCCAGAAAGGCGGATTTGGCCTGGTTCACCAGTCTGGGGAGATGGTCCGCGTGCCGTGTAGGACGGCTGATGCCCATGCTTACCTGCACATTGAGGAACTGCTCGATGTTGCGTCTGAGGCTTTCAAATCCTTCAGACAGGGTGGTATCAGAATCGGCATCTTCACAGGGCAGATTGACCAGGTAGTAAGTGTTGCTCACGGTCTGCACGAGGGTGTGGCTCCAGCCCTTGCGGCCAAGCAGATTGGCGGACAGATTGTCCAAGGCTTGGTGAAACTGGCTGCTTTCGATGTCCTGGCTGGAATCTGCTTGCTTTTCGACGTTCAGGCAGGCGACGATCAAGCAAGGCTGGTCAAACAAAGGCGCTCGCTGCTCCAGGAAATCCGGTAGCGTGTCCTCGTTCAATTCCCCTTCGAGGACCTTGCGCAAGAATCGTGCTCGTTGCGCATGGGTCGTGACTGGCGTGCTTTCGTCTGGCTGCAAGGGCTGAGCAGGCTCCAGCTGGCGTTCTTCAGCCAGCTGCTCAGCCAGTTGGCCAAGCGAGGCGAGCAATTTCTGTTCTGTCAGCTCTGTTTTCAAGATATAGTCCGAAGCGCCCAGATTGATGGCTTTCCTGGCGAAGTCAAAATCGTCGTAATGACTGAGAATCAATGCTTTGAACAGGCAGTGCTCGGATTTCAGCTGCCGGATGACTTCGAGCCCGTCCATGATCGGCATTTTGATATCAGTGACCAGGATGTCCGGCTTGAGCTTGTGGAAAAGTTCGATCGCATCTTTGCCGTTGACGGCTTCACCGACAATGGAGAAACCGTTGGCTTCCCAGTCAATGGTTGTCTTCAAGCCGATCCGGACAACCAGTTCATCATCTGCGATTAAAACCTTGATCATGAATTACCTCTGTTTTCTTGATTTGGCTGGTAGGGAAGACGTATCCTGACAGTCGTGCCTTGGCCGACCTCGCTGGTGATCGATATTCCGTAGGCCTTGCCGTAGTGCAGCTGAATGCGGTTATGGATGTTCGACATGCCGATACCGTTGAATTTATCGGCGGGATTGTTTTCGAGATCAGCGATGCGGTCTGCTTCGATGCCAATTCCATTGTCTTGGACTGAAATCACCAGATCATGACCTTCCCGGATCGACCGGATGGTGATCAGACCTGTATGTGAGATGTCTTCAAAGCCATGGATGATCGCATTTTCCACGATTGGCTGGAGCATGAAGTGCAGGACCTCGCAGCGGAGTGTATCAGGATCCAGGTCAAAATGAGCTTCAAACGTATCACCATAGCGGTATTTCTGGACCACAATGTAATGATTCAGGCTTTTGATTTCATCCTCCAGCAGGACGACGGCTTTTTTTACCGAAATGTTGTATTTGAGCAGGTTGATCAGGGCGGTGGTCAGTTCGCCGATGTTGTTGGCATTCTGGATCGCGGCCAGCCATTTGATTGAGTCAAGGGTGTTGTAAAGGAAATGTGGGTTGATCTGCGCCTGGAGGATCTCGAACTCCAGGTCGCTTTTCTGCTGTTGTTCATGCAGCTGCTGCTTGAGCAGCAAATCGATCTGAGTGACCATGGCATTGAAGGAATGGCCGAGATGGCCGAACTCGTCCTTGCGCCGGGTATTGATCCGGACCGTCAGGTCACCGCGTTCGACAGCCTGGAATTTTTCATACATCACTTTGATCGGCTGGGTGAATATTTTCGAGATGTAATAGGACGACAGCAAGGCGATCAGGATGTAGAGCAGGATGATCAGGGCGAGGCTCATCTCGATCGAGTTGATTTGCTGGCGAATGTCGATCAGGGGAATCAGCCGGACCATGCGCCAGGAGGGTGTGGCAATATCGCTGGACGAGACGATCATGTCGCGGCCGAACACTTTCCGCTCAATCAACGTCTGGTTGCTTTGGAGCAGATCGGGGTTTTCAACCAGGATGGGGTCCAGAATGGTGTTGTAGGGGTAGGTGAAAATCGTGTTACCGCTGCGGTCGACCAGAAGGACCCATTCATGGTTCTTGATCGCGGCGGCGGTCAGGACTTCGCGCAGCAGGACATAATCGATGTCGATGACCAGGACGGCCAGGCTATATTCGTCGTTGTAATTGTACATCGGCCGCACGTAGGAAATGGCCGAGAACGTATAGCCGGTCGCCAGGGTCAGGGCTTGCAGGCCTGTGTATGTTTCGCCGGGATTGAGCACCTGGGCACTGTACAAGTCGCGCAGGCGACTGGTTTGCGAGGCATCGATCGCCGCGTTGCTGGTAAAAAACTCACCATTGGACGTCACAATGTGAATGCCGTTGATGACTTCGAGAATATTAGCCGTGTTTTCGAGGGTCGCGATGTGATGAACTTCATTATTGTTGCCAAAGACTTGGAAATCGGTGGCAGCCGCATCGACTTCGGACGCGATGTTGGGATTGGCCGCGATCATGGTGGCAGCACCCTCGATCTGCTCGAGCATGAAACGGACATTTTCGGTGACGTTGTCCTGGTTGTTGATGATGTTGCGGACTTCGTTTTCAAAAAACGTGCGGTAGAACAGCAAATAGACCGCCAGGCTGATTGCGATGAACAATACGAGAATCATCGAGAAAATGTAACTGAAGATTTTCTGATGAATCGTCATGCCATCCAGTCCTTCCTTTGTGAAATAACACCAAACAAACACAGGTAATGACAAAATAGCATAGCTAAATTGTCCTTTCAATCAAAAAACTATAATAAAAACAAATTTGAGAAAAGTAAAAGATTTTTGAGGTTCGGGAAGGGACGCCGTCCCAATATTGCAAACCGATATCGAAAATCGATATCGTAAGTCGAAAAAGAGACCCGGTCTCTTTTTAGTTTCGATGGCCACCGGTGGAGTAGAACATGACCTTTTCGCGGGTGGCTTGTTCGCGGGGGATGATGGCGGCGATTTCGCCGCCGTAGAGGACGAGGATGCGGTCGCACAGGCCGACGATTTCGTCGATGTCGGAGGAGACGAGGATGATGGAGACGTCGCGGCGCAGCATTTCGTTGAGAATGTTGTAGAGGTCGACTTTTGAAGCGACGTCGATGCCGCGGGTGGGTTCGTCGAGGATCAGGATGTCGGAGCGGGAATAAATC
>SABL01000193.1 GCA_009928985.1 Clostridia bacterium | reverse complement strand
GCTGGCTGGTCCGGTGATCGTGTTGCGCCAGGTCCGGAAAGGCACGAGCAGCTGGTCCTTGTGGTCAAAGGCCAGGTAGCCATGCATCATGCCGCTGATGCCGATCGCGCCCGTTGTGGTCAGGTCCAGGTCGTAGCGCGACTTGACATCGGCTGCCATGGCGGCAAAACTGCTTTGCACACCGTGCCAGACGTCATCTTGACTGTAGGTCCAGATCCCGTCGATCTGGCTGTTTTCCCAGTCAAAACTGCCAGCAGCAACTGGCATCAAGTCCGGACCGGTCAGAACAGCCTTGATCCGGGTCGAGCCCAGCTCGATGCCGAGCGAGGTCTGGCCGCTGGCTATTGCCTGGCGAATGGTTGCTTGATCCATGATGGTATCCTCCCCTGTGAGGTAAAAATCTGGCCCGGCTGCACTGGGCAGGCCGGGCCGGCTTTAAATTCTAAGAAACGGACTACAAGAGCGGGCCTTTTATTTCAGCTTCCAGATGATGTCGTTCCAGGTCAGTTCCTTGCGCAGCTCGTTGATGTTGGTGTGGGCGCCGATGTGGATGAATTCGATCTGCATGATTTCGGCCCAGTCGCGCATTTCCTCGACCGTCAGGCTGTAGGAAAGCACGGAGTGGTGGGCGCCACCCGCGTACATCCAGGCCTCGGCGGAGGTTTCAAGATCCGGCAGGGGCTTCCAGAGCACAGCTGCAACCGGCAGATTGGGCATGTCATGGACTTGTTCCTGGCAGACGACTTCATTGACGATCAGACGGAACCGGTCGCCCATGTCGATCAAGGAGGCCAGGATGGCCGGTCCAGGAGCCGCCTTGAAGGTCAGGCGGGCAGGGGGCTGGCGGTCACCGATGCCGAGTGGCACGACCTTGATCTTGGCCTTTTCACTGGCCAGGGTCGGGCAAACCTCGAGCATGTGGGCGCCCATGTTCATGCCGTTGCCGGGCTCCATGTGGTAGGTGTAGTCTTCCATGAACGAGGTACCGGCGGTCTGGTCGGCGGCCATCAGCTTCATGATCCGGACCATGGCGGCGGTTTTCCAGTCGCCTTCACCGGCAAATCCGTAACCCTGGCGCATCAAGTCCTGGCTGGCCAGGCCCGGCAGTTGCTTTAAGGACTGCAGGTCTTGGAAATTGGTATGGAAAGCGCCAAACTGGCCGTTTTCGAGGAATTTTTTGATCGCGACTTCCTCCTGGGCCTGGTAGCGCACAGCATCCAAGTCATCGGTGGCCAGGTCGTACAGCTCCGTGTACTCGGCCATCTGGGCGTCGATCTCCGCCTCGGTGACTTGCTCGACCTTGGCGATGATGTCCTGAACGCCGTAGTGGTCGACCTGCCAGCCGAACTGGATATGGGCTTCGACCTTGTCGCCTTCGGTGACGGCGACTTCGCGCATGTTGTCACTGATCCTCAGGACACGCAGGCGGCGGCTTTCATAGACACCGACCGCAGCGCGCATCCAGGAAGCCATGCGGGCGCGGAATTTGCCGTCTTCCCAGTAGCCGGCGATCGCTTTCTGCGGGATGCGCATGCGGGTCAGGATGAAGCCGTGCTCGCGGTCGCCATGGGCCGACTGGTTGAGGTTCATGAAGTCCATGTCGATCTGGCCCCAGGGGATGTCGCGGTTGAACTGGGTGTTGACATGCAGGAGCGGCTTTTGCAGGGCCTTGAGGCCGCGGATCCACATTTTGGACGGCGAAAAAGTATGCATCCAGGTGATGATGCCGGCACAATCGGCGTCCTGGTTGGCGGCCTGGATGATGTCATAGATTTCGCCTGAGTTGCGTACGACCGGTTTGAATATCACGGTGCAGGGAATGGCCGGGTCGGCGTTGAAGCCTTCGACCATGATCTGGGCATGCTCGGCGACCTGGTCGAGGGTCTTTTTACCGTACAGATCCTGGCTACCGACAACAAACCAGAAGGTGTATTTTTTCAGGGTGCTCATGGGAAAGTCCTCCTAATTGGAATTCATGTCTGGGTTGAAAATAAGATCAATGGAGTGGTTTGATGTGGATGTTGAGAAGCTAAAAGGGGATAAAAGTTTCATCTTGTTCCTTAACTTGATGGTACAAGTTATTTTTTATAAATGCAAGGGCTCGTCAGCTCATTTTCAGATATTCTTGCAGGAATCGCGCACGACCAGCTCAGGACGGTAGAGGATCTGGGGATTGTCGCTGCCGTTGTCGAGCATGTCGATCATGAAGCCAGCAGCGCGCCGGCCCATCTCGATCTTCGGATGGACGACTGAAGTCAGCTTGACGTCCGAAGCGAGTGCCTTTTGCGAATCATCGAAGCCGACCACAGACAGATCGTGCGGCACTTGCAGGTCGCAGTCGCGGGCGGCGGTCATGACCATGCTGGCGATCTGGTCATTGTAGCAGAAGATCGCGGTCGGACGGTTTGGCTGTCGCAGCAGGGACTTGGCCAGCAGGTAGGGCTGCAAGGTCTGGTTGGACGTTTCGTATTCGAGGACCAGGTTGGGATCGGCAGCTACCTCGTATTGGCGCAGTGCCGCTTCAAAACCCTTACGTCGCTTGATCCCCTGGACGTCGTCCTTTATGAAAATGCCGGCGATACGCTTATGCCCGAGCTGGAGCAGGTATTCGGTGGCAATGAATCCTCCCCGTTCGTCGTCGAGCAAGACACTAGCTGCGGGCAAATCCGGATAGGTGGCATTGATGAAGACAATCTTGGTCCCTTTTTCGCGCAGTTCATCAAACAGTGGCTGGTTGATATTGGACAAGGCGCTTCGGGTCGGCTCGATGATCAGGCCACAGACATCATGGGCGATAATGTTTTTGAGGAGCTGAGTTTCCTTCTCCTTGTTATTATTGGTATTCGACAGGAGCATCGAATAGCCCTCTGCGGACAAGACTTCCTCAATGCCCAATATGATGTCGGGGAAAATGTAGTCCGAGATATAGGTCGTCATCACCGCAACGATGCGCTTTTCATTGCGATTTTTTGGTACATATTTGCTGAATGTGCCGCGGCCCTGCTCCTTGTAGATCAGCCCGAGGCTCGTCAGCTCGGCAAAGGCCTGGCGGATCGTGTTGCGGCTGACATTGAACTGCTCCATCAGGCTGTGTTCCGACGGCAGCTTCTCGCCAAAGCCCACCACA
>SABL01000002.1 GCA_009928985.1 Clostridia bacterium | reverse complement strand
CAATCCGGCTGACGTGCCGGAAATTGGCTCGATCCGCAGCCTGCGCCATGACTTCATCGACCTTGCCGGTGCATTCGGCGCAATAGTCGTCCATTTCGGTGGTTCCTATGCCGCCTATGACCAGGTCATGATCCAGAAAACCGACCACATCGATAGCACCAACGCTGATTATGCCTACTGGCGTGACGCCAACTGGCGTGCCAGCCGCGGCTATGAGCACAGTGTCAAGACCACAGGCGAAAAATTGCTCAATGCGATCGACAAGCTGGGTATTTCTGACCAGAACACCAATGGTAACCGCGCCTGGTTCTATTTCCAGCCCTCTGCTGACATCGTCCCGGCCTCGGGCGGCAGCGCGGTCAAGGCGACAGCCCCCTTCTCCAATTATGCAGTTGCCACCTTCACCTACGACGAAGCCAACAAGACTTACAAAAAGGGCCAGTTCAACGCCGATCAGATCGACGAATCGACTGGCAAGGCCCTCCAATTCACCAATGTCTTGCTACTCCAGACGACGGTGACCCAGTTCAATGGTGACATTCTCAAAGAATACGACTTGTCTTCCGGCTCCGGTTACTACCTGACCGGTGGTGCCTATGAAAAGATCACCTGGAAAAAGGGCGGTACCGTGCAACCCTGGATCTTCACTCGCGCCGATGGCAGCGAACTGACCCTCAACCGTGGCAAAATCTACATCGGTGTCCTGAGAAACACCAAGACAATCACGATCCGGTAACGCTGGCGGGAAGCGCGGCTGACGCGGTGGCTGTCCAGATGGGCCACCAAGTCCGATACCTGTGCCGGCAAACAGGTCGGATACCGCATTTGAGGCAACGCGGCTCATGTCCCAAGATGTTTGCTGCTGTTGCCTTCTCGGCTTAGCACAACTGAGTTCACAAAAGGTATCTGACATTGCTTCTGAAGTGATGTCAGATACCTTTTTAACATGGATAAATAGTTATGTTTGAACTGCCCACAGGCTGTGAAGTTTCAGAGAAGATTCGATTGACTTTCCATAAGGTATCCGACCCTAATTCCGGCACAGGTATCGGACCTGTGGTCGTGCCCGGCACCGCCTACGCCCAGCGTCGCTTACCACCTGGCCATCTTCACCGCTTTGCGAGCGAAGCGGGGAAAATCAGGTCTTTGACAATCGAGCGTCGAGCGATGGCAAAACGGGTATAGTCGCCTGTAAGGATGCTGGCCAGGACTTGGAACAACCGGACGGGCAGGAAACGGGAGAAGCTGAGGCGACGCTGGACAAAGCAAGTTTTGGCAGCGACCAGATCTGCGCGTTCATGCAGCCCGGCCTCGCGCAGGGCGGCGGCGAGGCGGGGGAAACGCGCCAAGTCGCGTTCGAGCAGGGTGCGGGCATGGAGCTGGCTGTCGAGGAGATGCTGCCAGTGAGCGTGCCAGGTGGTCGCCAGGCCAGTCTGCTGGCTCTCGTGCTGGCGATAGAGGAATGTGGCGGCAGGCAGCAGGCGCAAGGCCGGACCGGCGAACCAGCCGATCCATTCATCGTGGTAAAACTGTGTGGCGGGTGCGGGCAAGGCCAGGAACCAGTCGCGCCGGACAGTCAGGGCGGCACCGGTGACAAAGACGTGCCGGGTCAGGATGACCTCCCCCCTGCCCGCCTGGACGAGGGCTTGCTCGCGGGGCGAGAAAAAGTATGAGCGCCAGAGTGTCTCGCCGGTCGGATTCAGGTGGGCATCGGCAATCAGGCCATCCGATTGGATGGCTGGGGCGTCAGGATGATCGGCGATCGCATTTTTAAACAACGCGACTCGTTCGGGCAGCCAGCGATCATCCTGGTCGGCGAACAAGATCCAGTCCATGCAGCAGGCCCGGGCACAGGCGAAGAAATTTCCGGCGACGCCGAGCCGCTCACCTGGAGGCAGGATCGTGATCGGCACGGGGCTTGTCCGGGCAATTTCACGGCAGATGGCCAGAGTCTCGTCTTGGGATCCATCGTCACGGATGACGATTTCGTCGGGCAGGACGGTCTGGTCGAGCATGCTCTGCAATTGCTCTGCGATGTAGGCAGCACCCTGGTAGGTACACAGGGCAACCGAAAAAGTCACCGGCTGAGCTTCGGGTTTGAGCATTTCAGATTGTCGAGAAGGGTTTGTCATCGCGTCAGTCTCCTTCCCGCTTCAGCGGTAAAACGGCACGAGGAAATGCTGGTACAGGCCAAACAGATTGACCAGGATCACCGGTAGGAAAGTCAGGCGGGCGAGTGTGGCGGGTTGCAGCGTGTGCTGGATACCTGGTCGGCGCAGAAGCAGGAGCAGTGGCAACGCCAGTGGGAAGATGTAACGCGGCTGGACACCGTCAACAGCCAGGGCACCGACCGGCGTGAAACTGATGTACAGGGCCAGATAGACGAGAACCAGGCTGATGAGCGCGGTTGCAGCCAGATAGAGACTTTGGGATAAGGGCAAGGCAGGTCGCGACAAACCGTCTTGGTCGCGGTTGGGCTGGTCCATCAGGGCCAGGATCACGAGCAGGACGGCGATGGCCATGGACCAATTGGCCGAATGGATCGTCCCGGCATAGGCGTAGGACAGCACGGCGGTGTTGCCGAGCAAAAAGGTCCCGAGGTTGGCGATAAGGTCACCCAGGATGATGCGGGCGGCGGCGATGGGCTGGGCGAAGATAAAGGCCAGCTGGCCGGACACACTCGTGCCGGAGACACGCGCATCACCGCCTGGATCAGGCTGGAGCAGGCCGGGCAGGATCACCTGGGACAAGATCAGGGCGATCAGGACGGTGAGGAAAATCCAGTACATCAGCCGCTTCTTTTCGGAAATAAACTTGCTGGAGGGGATGAAATAGGCGGCTGCCACCAGTGGCACATAGACCGATTTGATGCTGTTGAATACCAGAGCGGCTGCAGTGAATAGAATCAGGCGACCCTTGCTGAGCAGGCGGTCCGGATTGGCCCATTCATCGAGCAGCGCCGCAAGAAACAGGAAAGCCGCCGCGATGGTCACGGTGTCATAGGTCAGGCGCGTCGCCTGGAAGAGCAGGGTGGGCAGCAAGGCATAGACGGCGAGGAGATGCTTGCCGAAGGGCATCAGATGGATCGCCCAGGCGGTCAGACTGAGATAGATGATCAGGCTGAGGATGCGGGCGAGCAGGATGGCAGACGAGAGTGAGCTGCCCAGCCAGCGACTGAGGGCAAAGGCCAGGATACCTGGCAGGTAGGGCACGTGATGGACGCCCCAGGATTTTTCTTGAACGGCTGGCGTAGCCAAGGATGGCTCATCCAATTGTGACAGCCAGGCTGCTGTCTGCAGCTGGTCGAAACGGGTGTCAGCTGGCGGCAAGTCCAGATCAACGAGGCGCTGGGCAGCCGGAGTCAGCCAGGCGACATCCGGGAACGATCGCACCAGCATGGATTTGAAATGGATCTGTTCATCCCAGCCAAGGAACTGAAGCGGTGACAGGACCATCATCCATACGCCGAGACTGGCACCAAGCAGGAGAAACCAGTGGGTCGGGGTCGATAAAAAAGGCAATGAGCCGCTAAGCAGCAGGCCGAGCAAAAACAGTCCAATCGCAAGGAAAGATGTCCGCTGGGGATGGATCGCCACCGAGCGGTCGAGCGTGACCGCATCGAGGATGAATCCCGCATCCGGAACCACCAGGGTCACCTGTTCGACTTCTGCTTCGACCACCGTGGCAGCTTGCTGCAAGTCGCGCGGCGCCTGGTCGGCGATCCATAAGTCAGCTTCAGACAGAGTGGCGCTTGGTTCGTCGGTCTGGGGTGGTTCGGTGCTGCGGATGTAAATGTCAGCGTCCGTCGCGCTCTGGTAGGAAAGGATCACCTGGCGAATCTTGCCGCCGGGGATGGCCAGCTCGATCGTGGCTTGATCTGAGATCGAACGCAATCGGCCGTTTTCCAGAGCAAAGCCCTGGCTGTTTGGATACAAGGTCTCGGCTGACAGGGTGATGGAAGGCTGAGAAGCCGCGTCCGGACCGGATGTGCCGGACAGAGCCAGGCGGTTGAAGAAAAAGCGCTCGGCGCCAAAAGCCAGCAGGACAGAGAGGGCCAGCAGGATGCCGATGCGCAGGATGCTCCGCCACACAGGAGTCAGTCCTCGCTGTGGCGCCGGTTTTTCAGGTGGCGGTCGATTTCACGGCTGGCCTGCTTCCTCGCCTCATCATCCCGCTTGTCATAATTCTTCTTGCCCTTGGCAATGCCGATTTCGACTTTGACCCGGCCGTGTTTGAAATAGAGCTTGGTCGGTACGAGGGTCAGGCCTTCGGTGCGAGATTGGCCGTACAGGCGCAGGATCTCGCTTTTATGCATCAGGAGGCGGCGGGTGCGCATCGGGTCTTTGTTGAAGCGATTACCCTGTTCGTAGGGGCTGATGTGCATGGCATAGAGCCAAAGCTCGCCGTTGACGACGGCAGCATAGCTGTCGCCCATATTGACACGGCCCTGGCGCAGGGATTTGACCTCGGTGCCGGTCAACTCGATGCCGGCTTCGAGCCGTTCGAGGATGTGGTAGTCGTGGTAGGCTTTGCGGTTTTCCACGATCAGCTTGGTTCCGGATGTTGATTTATTTCTTTCCATATTTCCTATTACCTATTACATGTTTTCCCAATATTCATCAATTTATACACACTATCCACAGAGTTATCCACAATCCACATGGTATTTCCGGGCTGTAAAAGGCCATTTTTCAGGCCTGAGCAGCTTCATTTGCATGCTTTTCCACAGTGTCACTAAATCGAAATTCACATTCTTCATACAATTCTGTCAAGCGCAATGCACAGATATGGATATAGCGAAATTGTTTCGTTTGTGCACCGTGCTGCATTTTCCGTGTGGTTCAGGCCAATTCCAAAGTGGCTGTGGCGTTGAGGTCGAGACCGTCGCGCCGGCCGTTCTGATAAGCATAGTAGCCAGCGGAGGCGATCATGGCGGCGTTGTCGGTGCAAAACTCGAAAGGTGGACAGAGAAAGTCCAGTCCAGCTGCTTGCGCACGCCGCTGCAGGGTGTCCCGCAGGCAGCGGTTGGCGGAAACGCCACCGGCGACAGCGAGCCTTTTCAGGCCCTGTGTCTGAGCAGCGGCTATGGCATGGTCGGTCAGGTAGTCGACGATGGCCTGCTGATAGCTGGCGGCAAAATCGGCCTGGGAGATGGGGCCGGACCAGACGGCGTCTGGCTGGCCTGTGCTCTGGCCTGCTGCTGGATCTTTGCTCTGGCCAGCAGCCTGGCGCATGCGGTTGAGCTGGTTGAGGGCTGCGGTTTTGAGGCCGCTGAAGGAAAAGTCGAGGCTGTCTTGGAAATGGGTTCGCGGGAAGGTCACGGCCTGGGGATTACCGCCGGCTGCTGCCTGTTCCAGCAAGGGACCGCCGGGATACCCGAGACCAAGGGCCCGGGCGATTTTGTCGAAGGCTTCGCCGGCAGCGTCATCGCGTGTCCGGGCCACGACTTCAAACTGTTCGTAATCGCGCACAACGACGAGGTGGCTGTGGGCGCCGGAGACGACCAGGCACAGGAACGGGGGCTCCCAGGCGGGATCAGCCAGGTAGTTGGCCGCGATGTGGCCGGCGATGTGGTGGACGCCGACCAGCGGTTTGCCGGTGGCGGCGGACAGGCCTTTGGCGGCGGACAGGCCGACGAGCAGGGCACCGACCAGTCCGGGGCCGTAGGTGACCGCAATTGCGTCGATGTCAGTGAGCGTGGTGCCGGCCTGGGCCAGGGCCTGGTCGATCACGGGCAGGATCGCTTCGACGTGCATGCGCGAGGCAATTTCCGGCACGACACCGCCATATTGCTGGTGGACAGCAGCCTGGGTGGCGATGATGTTGGACCGGATTTCACGACCGTTGGCGACGACAGCAGCGGCGGTTTCATCGCAGGATGACTCGATGCCGAGGATCAGGCAGGGCTTATCCATCAGAACACCAGGTGGGTCCAGCTCTGGTCGATCAGGACCAGGGTGCCGAGGATAATGACATAGGCGGCACTGATCAGAAAGCCCTTGTCATTGAGCTTTTTGATCATGAAATTCATCGCCAGATAACCTGAAATGGCTGCGGCGATGATGCCCAGCAGCATGTTGACGATGCCGATGTCACCCAGGACGGGGGAATCGGCTTGGACAATGTCCACCAGGTCGAGAAGGAAACTGCCCAGGATCGCCGGCACTGACATCAAGAACGAGAACCGGATCGCTTTTTTGCGGTTAACGCCGGCCAGCAGCATGGCCGCGATGGTCGAACCAGAGCGCGAGATCGCCGGGGCGATCGCCACCGCCTGGCCGAGGCCGGCATAAAGGGCTTCTTTATAACCAACGCCTTTCTCGGTTTCCGCTTTCGGCTTCAACAGGACCATGACCAGGAGGATCACGCCGGTGGCGAGGAATTCGTAGCCAAGTGAGTTGCCGCCGAACAGGCTTTCGATGAAATCGCCGAACAGGACGGCAGCGACGACGGCTGGCAAAGTGGCGATGATCAACCGGACGGTCCTTTTACCAAGGATGTCTTTGAGGATGGCGAGCAGGTCCTTGTACATGATCAGGATGACTGAGATCAGGGTCCCGACGTGCACCATCGACGTAAAGGTGAATAGGGATTCGGCGTCCATGTCGAAGACGCGACCTAAAAGCGTCAGGTGCCCGGAACTGCTGACGGGTAAAAACTCAGTCAAACCCTGGACCAAGCCCAGGAATATCGCCTCGATGAAATTCATGCTGCCTCCATATGTGGTGCTTGGCACCGAAAACGGATCCAAATCAAAACGATTCTACCACATCTTCCGGGGGGCCGTGCTATAATGTCGCCATGTCTGCCAAAACCAGTGTCAATTATTATCGACCTCCAAACAAGAATACAGCCACGATCCGGCGGGTGATCAGTGTGCTGGTTGTTTCTGCGCTTGTTATTGTGGCGGCTGGGGCGGCCTCGTTCACAGCGGCCAACCAGTTGATGCGCCAGGAGCCAGGCCAGCTGCAAAGTTTTTCCAGCAATGTCATGCCGCGCTTTTCGGTGATCAGTTTCCAGTCGCTCGATGAGCAGACGACGCTCAGCGGCTGGTTTTTCCCGGCGCAGGGCGACCCCATCAGCACGGTGATCCTGGTCCATGACAGCGGCAAGAATCGCTTGCAATTTGACATCGACATGCCGCGTTTTTATGAATTTTTCGTCGAAAATCATTATAATGTGATCTCATTTGACCTGCGCCATGCTGGCAAGTCGGAGGGCCATTTGTCGGCTTATGGCTATGCGGAATGGGAAGACGTGATCGCGGCGATCCAGTATGCGCGGCGTTTCACCACGACCCGGGATGTCTTGCTTTATGGCTTTGGCAGTGGCGTGACGGCGAGCCTGTTTGCCTGGTCGCGATTGCCGGAGCAGACGGTGGTTGCCGCTGACGAAGGGCCCAGCATGGAGCCAGAAGCTGAGGTCGGAGATTCTGGTCCGGCGCTTTCGGCCATCGACCAGAAAATTGCCCAGCTGGGTTTTGACCGGTCCTATGTGCGCGGGATTTTGCTCGATACGCCCTGTGTCCTGCCGGACAACTACATCCAGGCGGTGTATCGCAATGGCAATCTGCTCGGCCAGGTACTGCTTCAGCACACAGTGCCCTATGCCGTGCGGCTTTCGGCCAGCAGCACCAGCCAGCGCAGTCTGGTTACGGTCCTGACCCAGATCCAGAAGCCGGTTTTCCTGGCCTACAATGACCCGGATACCTTCATTGGCTCGGCCGCCATCCTGCCTATTGTCCAGGAACGCCAGCGGCTGCATCCGGACACCACAGCGGTCTATGTCGATCCGACGCCCGGCTCGATTTCCGGATACAAAAACAACCCCGAGGCATATCTCGGGGCTGTCAAAGACTATCTGGCCAGGTTTATCGGCTAAGGTTTTTCATAAATCCAGTCTGCAGGCTGGTGCAAGCAGATAGCGGGTATAGGCCCGTTCAGAACATTTTCCGGCGACTGAACCAGACGATTGTGAGCGCAATCAAAGCCAGACAGGAGACTGTGATGGCTATGAACGGCCAGGGGTTGGCTATAAAGGCTGCGCCGTCAAAGGGGAACGGGATGTTCTGGCCGAAGAAGCTGGTGATCGCGGTCGGGGCCGAGATGACGATGGTCATGGCGGCCATGAATTTCATGATCTGGTTGACATTGTTGGAAATGATCGAGGCGTAGGCATCCATCGTGCCGTTGATGATCGAACTGTATATGTTAGCCATTTCGAGGGCCTGTCGATGCTCGATGATGACGTCCTCAAGAAGATCCTCGTCTTCCTCGTATTTTTTCATCAGTTTGCTGCGCATCAGGCGTTCCAGCACAGCCTCGTTGGACTTCAGCGAGGTCGAGAAATAGATCAGGGATTTGCCCAGTTGCATCAGCTTGAAGAGTTCCTTGTTGCTGATGGATTTGCTCAATTGGCGTTCGGCGGTATCAATCGTCTTGTCGATGAAGCGCAGGTATTTGAGGTAGTCCTTGGCACCGGCGAACATGATCTGGAAGGTGAAGCGGGTGCGGTAGCCGGTGATGAAATCACGAGTGCGGTTGTTGCGGAAAGCGTCGAGGACGCCGTTTTCACGCAGGGAGACGGTAATGATGCAACGATGGGGGGCGATGACGATGCCCAGCGGCATGGTCTCGTATTTGGTGTTGTTGTCCTCGCGGCGAATGAAGGGAAAGTCGGCGATGATCAAAAGGCTCTGGGTGTCGTCGTCGAGGTCGATGCGCGGCCGTTCTTCTTCGTCCAAAGGATAGCGCAGGAATTCCGGTGGCAACTCAAGTTCTTTTTCAACGCGCAACAGCTCGGCCTCGGTCGGGGCGTAGAGATTGATCCAGCAGTCGGTCTCGATCTCGTCAATGCGTTTGAGCTCCGGCACCATCCGACCATTGATTTCTTTCAGTTCGGTTTTGTAGATTTCCAGCATTGAAAGCCCCTCCTTCCCTTGGATCTGGTGATTCTGGTGAATCTAAAATAAAAAACCTGGCAGTTGTTGGGCTGCCAGGTGGTTTTCGATCGATTTGATAACCGCATGGTCCAGCTGACGCGTGGCCAGTCTCAGACTATACGGCGACCCCTCCTGATCGAGCTTTGGCACTGAGTGACCTCGGCTTGCCTTCCAAGAGTCTTGGAAGTTGCCAGCTGCATTAGGTTAAGCCTTAATCCGGCAAAGCCTGGTAACCCATTGGCGTCTCTCGACGTTTCCGGGCAGCAGCATCTATTCACACAGGAGCCTCACCTAACAACGGGTGCAGACGTGAAGGCGCGCAAGCGGAGCGCGCACACTGATTCTATGCTTTGTGAAGGGGGCTGTCAATAAAGGGACGGGGTCCGTTATACGGCAAATATTCATAATGTTGCATAACGGACCGGCGAAACTGTTCGACTTCGGTAGTAGGTTACTGTCCGTTATACAAAGTGTTGAATTTTTAGCCAAAGTTGTGATTTTGAGACGGGGTCCGTTTTTCAGCCGGTGGAGCCGAAGCCGCCGCCGCGGTTATGGCCGATGGTTTCGGGGGCGTTGTGTTCGGTGAATTCGGCGTGTTCGTGGCGGGCGATGACCATCTGGGCGATACGGTCACCTTTCTGGATGTAGAGGGTGCCGTAGGGGTTGTCTTGGGGGTCGAGGAAAAGGGTTATGTCGAGCAGGGGTTGGAGGGCGTCGTTTGCGAGCTGGGCTGGGTCGGTGATGCGGTCGCGCAGGCGGATGGCGCGGTGGGTGGTGAGGATGTCGCTGAGCAGGGTCGGATTCTGGGCGATCCGGCCGGGCAGCGTGGCGGGATTGAAGGTGTTTTGCAGGATGACGCCAACTTCGTTTCGGTAATCGGCATCGATGGTGCCGGGTGAATTAGGCAGGCGAAGGTCAGTTTTCAGGGACAGCCCGCTGCGAGGGCGAATTTGCGCCTCGGTACCGGCTGGCAAGGCGATGACCAGGTCGAGCGGCAGGACGACGGTTTCGCCAGGCCGGATTGCAAGGTCACGGGGAGCAAACAGGTCACAGCCAGCAGCATGTTTGGAAGCATATACTGGCTTGCGGCCGTCTGGTCCAAGCCGAATGGGGACCTGGATGGACTCGTCTGCGAGGCTGGTTTCATGGAGTTCAATCATGATTGGACAAGATTCCTTTCTGTCTAGGTCGGTTGCGAGGTCATGCGGCAGGCGATGTCGCAGCCATCAGATGACGCCGCGCTGGTCATGGCCAGTGGTGAGGCGCGTATCCAGCCGGGTGGCGATTTGCTGAGCCAGCGCCAGGAAATCGCTGCTGGCCTTCTTCCCTGCTTCCGGTGATGATGACAGCAGATGCCGTGCTCGCTGGATCAGTGCGCGACGTTCTGATACGGTTTCATCGATGAAATAGAGCCGTGCCCGCCAAGCTTGTGCCGGGCCCAAGGAGGGCTGAAGGGCAGCGAATTCGTCGGGTATAGCGAGGAGATCACTGTTTAAAAGATCGGCTTGGCAAGTCCGTGGATGCGGCACGACCAGGAACCGGGCTCCTTTGCGATCTGTCAGCCACTCGGGCTGGCCATCATCGGGCTGGCTGGATCGGACACATCGCCGGCAATGCTCTTGGTTTTTGCCGATCGGGCAATACGCTGTGCTCATCAGGCGCAGGCGGCCATAGAGGGGTCGTTCGATCGTCACGGATGAGGCATGCGGCAGCGCAGAAAAGTCAGATAAAACGTCTGTCAGCTGGTCGATGTTGAGTTCAAGCGACGGGCAGAGAGTTGTCGCACCGCGGTCAGCCGCCTCGACCAGAGCCAGTGTATTGAACAGATTGGCCGTCGTATCCGCAATCCGGAGGCGGGACTCCTGGCTTGGATCCCAGTAGGCTGGCCAGGCGGTGCAGACACCGTCGATCGGCCACTGGGCAGCAGCAGCAAGCAACTCGAACAGTTGTGTGGAATGGTGACCTGTGACCAGAGGTGGCCAATGGACGACGATCCGGGCATCAGGTTCAGTTGAGCGCAGGGCTGAAGCTATGGATGTGATACGTGTGTCGTCCAGTGCGAGCAGCGGCAGGATGTAGACATCGGCCCCACAGGCGATCTCAGCTTCGTGCTCAGGCAACTGGTGGAAAAACGCCGAAATTTCGGGTTTTCTGGAGTTATCGATGGCAATTGCAGAGGTGCCTGGTGTTACGTTGGGATTTTGCGACTGAATTCTGGCTGATGACTGCTCTGCTACCGGTGTTTTGCGTCGGGCCGCAGCAACCAGCTGGTCGCCAAGCTGAGCCAGAACCTCCCGCCGCAGGTGATTAAGCTGGCTGATGGTTAGATGAACGGGGTCGGCGAGGGTGATCTCGGCAACTCGGAAAGCGGTGCCACCGGTTTTTTTCAATTGCTGTTCGGCCCGTTCCGGTTGCAGGGGCAAGATAGCCGGATCCGCTGAAAAAGGGACACTGGCTGAACAACCGGCAAAGGAACCGGAAGTAACCTCGGCGTCAAGGGACTGGGAGGTGAGCGTCATGTGGATGGCTGTTTTTCGGTTGTCGGCTTGCAGCGCCTGTTGCTCGGCTTGATGGTCGCTCATGCGGTAGACCTGGTCGCCTCGTTGCAAGGTGCGCAGTGCATCGGGGTGGAAACCCTTGATGATCAAGCCGTCCGGACTGGACTGGCACGATCCGATCGGAGCGCTGGCGATGGCTTGCTCAGGAGCTGAAGGCTGAGGGCGGCGAATAGCCAGGATGTCACCGGCAGCAAGTGGCAGCGGGTGGCTCGAATGCAACCAGAGCTGCCCTTTCCCGGCCTCGATCCGGCTGATTGTACCAGCCAGGAGTCCGTGGCTGCCTGGCAATCCATGGACCATCAGGTTTTTGTAGGTGTGACCATGCCAATAATCGGTTGTGAACGAGCCATCGCGATTGAAAGCCTGGAGGAGCCGTTCCTGGAGCGCTGCTATTTCAGAAGGCCAGAGGTCGGAAATAGCGCGCGCAGACTGGCCTGCTGCCAGAAGCTGAGCATAGCGACCGAGGGCCAGGCGATAGGTGCCTACCGCCTGACCGACGTATGCCGGACTGCGCATCCGGCCTTCGATTTTAAGTGAATGAACACCAGACTGAACCAGCTCTGGCAGATGGAGCAGCAAGGCCTGGTCTTTCGGGCTGTACAGGGCGCCGGATTCGCGGCCGAGCTGGTAATCGAGGCGGCAGGGCTGAGCACAGGCGCCACGATTGCCGCTGCGCCCGCCGATCAGGCTGCTCATCAGGCACTGGCCGGAAAAGCAGATGCAAAGTGCGCCGTGGATGAAGACTTCGGTTTCGAGACCTAGCTGACGGGCCTGGGCGGCCAGTTCGGCAATTTCCCCGCCGCTCAGTTCACGCGGCAACACGATGCGTTCGAGGCCCAGGTCCAGAGCCAAGTCCATGTCATTCGAGCGGGCCAAGGTCATCTGGGTACTGCCATGCAGCGGGATGTCGGGGAGCTGATCGCGTAATTCCCGGATCAAGCCCGCATCCTGGACGATGATCGCATCAATCCCGGCAGCGGCAGCTTCGCGGGCCAGTTCCAGGGCGGCAGGCAATTCGTCGTTGCGCAGCAAGGTATTGAGCGCGAGATAGCCGCGCGATGAATGTTCATGCAGAAAGCGGATGGCCGTGGGCAGCTGTTCCAGGGACAGGTTTTTCGCCGCGCTCCGGGCGCTGAAACGGTCGAGTCCAAAATAGACGGCGTCAGCTCCATTTTTGACGGCAACTTCCAGTGCCTCGATGCTGCCGGCTGGTGCTAAAAGTTCGGGCAAGTGGATGTGGCTCAAATGTAGTCCTCCAGAGTGGACTGCTGGTAACCAGCCAGAGTCAAAGGCGAGGGTTCAGGCTCAGGGATCGGTTCGGATTCATTGTCTGAATGGCCAGTTTCGCCATCATCCGGATTGGGTGCTGCATGCTCACTGGCGTCAGAGAGGATCTGTTCAAAGCGTTTTTCGTATTCGGCGATCAAGCGCTGCATGTGAAGCTGATCCTTGCGCATGTCCCAATTCTGCTCCCGGACGCGGTCGAGCTCGGTTTTTAATTGTTGCATCTGCTGGGCCTGGGAATCTCTTTCCTTTTGCAAAATTTCACTCTGGCGGCGAAATTTGTTGACCTCATCCATGGCATTGACGAGTGCCAGGATGGTGGCCATGGATTGGCTAAGATGTGGGCTGGCTAATAGAACCTGACGGATCATTTCGTCGGCCCGGGCAGCCATTTTGCGGATATGGGCTTCGTCCTCGGTGGCGGCCAACTGGTAAGCAACGCCGGCAATCCGGACGTTGACGCGTTTGACTATTTCTGGCACGAGTGTTTACTCCTGGGATCATGTTGGGCGCATAGGCGCACGGGGGGCCGGTCATGCTGGATCAGCTAAAAAAACCAGCCGGAATCCTGTCCAGTATAATTCACACCAGGGCAGTCGGCAACAAAAAACCAGCCCGCTTCGCTTTAGCAAAACGGGCTGGGCTTTTTAAAAACGGTCAGGATTAGGTCAGGCGACCAGAAAACAAGTTTGCAGCTGCTTCTCAGGCCATTTCGCCCAAGCGTTTTTCGAGGGCTTCGAGCTGGTGAGCCAGTTCGACCGGCAGCTTTTCGCCATAGGAGGTGTAGTGGGCGCGGATCGATTCGACCTCATTGAGCCATTCATCCTTGCTGACTTTGAGCAGCTCGGCCATGTCGGCAGCGTTGACGTCGAGGCCGGTGGTGTCGATGGCGCTTTCGGTCGGCATGTAGCCGATGGCGGTCTTGACGGCTTCACCTTTGCCGGAAACACGCTCGACGACCCATTTAAGGACGCGGCTGTTTTCGCCAAAGCCGGGCCACAGCCATTTGCCGGACTCGTCCTTGCGGAACCAGTTGACATAGAAGATCTTGGGCAGTTTGTCTGCGGTCGTTTTGGAGCCGACGTTGATCCAATGCTGGAGATAGTCGCAGACATGGTAGCCGCAGAAGGGCAGCATGGCAAACGGGTCGCGACGGACCTGGCCGATCTTGTCCGAGATGGCGGCGGCGGTGATTTCCGAGCCCATGATCGAGCCGAGGAAGACGCCGTGGTTCCAGTCAAAGCTCTCGTGGACCAGCGGGATGGTGGATTTGCGGCGGCCGCCGACGAGGATTGCGGAGATCGGGACGCCGGCCGGGTCTTCCCACTCGGGGGCAATGACCGGGCACTGCTTGGCCGGGGCGGTGAAACGGGCATTGGGATGGGCAGCCGGTTCGCCGGTTGACTTGGTCCAGTCACGGCCCTTCCAGTCGATCAGGTGTTCCGGAGCATCGCTGCCGATGCCTTCCCACCACACATCACCGTCATCGGTCAGGCCGACATTGGTGAAGATGGTGTTTGAGTCGATGCTGCGCATGGCATTGAAGTTGGAATCATCGGAGGTACCCGGGGCAACACCAAAGAAACCAGCTTCAGGATTGATGGCATAGAGACGGCCGTCGGCGCCATATTTCATCCAGGCAATGTCGTCACCGATGGTTTCGACTTTCCAGCCGGGGATGGTCGGGATCAGCATGGCCAGGTTGGTCTTGCCGCAGGCACTCGGGAAAGCACCGGCGATGTATTTGACGTCGCCTTCCGGGCTGGTCAGGCGCAGGATCAGCATGTGCTCGGCGAGCCAGCCTTCGTCACGAGCCTGGACGGAAGCGATGCGCAGGGCAAAGCATTTTTTGCCGAGCAATGCATTGCCGCCGTAACCGGAGCCATAGGACCAGATCAGGCGTTCATCCGGGAAATGGCTGATGTATTTCTGTTCGATCGGGGCGCAGGGCCAGGGGACATCTTGCTGGCCTTCGGCTAGCGGGGCGCCGATTGAGTGGAGGCAGGGAACGAATTCGCCGTCGGTGCCGAGGGTGTCGAGGACAGCCTGGCCCATGCGGGTCATGATGCGCATGTTGACGACAACATAAGGGCTGTCGGTGATTTCAACGCCGATCTTGGAAATCGGGGAGCCGATCGGGCCCATCGAGAAGGGAATGACATAAAGGGTACGGCCCTTCATGCAACCACTGTAGAGGCCTTTCATCGTTTCCTTGAGCTCGAACGGGTCGATCCAGTTGTTGGTCGGGCCGGCGTCTTCCTGCTTGACAGAGGCGATGTAGGTGCGGTTTTCGACCCGGGCAACGTCAGATGCGTCACTGCGGAACAGGTAGCAGCCAGGACGCTTGTCCTGGTTGAGCAAGGTCGCTGCACCGGTTTCGACCATCAGGTCTAAAAGGCGCTGGTTTTCTTCCTCAGATCCGTCGCACCAATGGATCGAATCCGGCTGAGTCATTTTTGCAACTTCGTCAACCCATGCTTGCAATTTGGCGTGTTTGTTCATGTCAGGGCTCCTTCCAGAAATAAATTGTTCGCCTTCCCTCCGCAATCGTTTCCGATAAAAAAGTTCTGGCTGCTCCCTTGCGTCCCGTACATTGTTCCCCCCAAGACGCTATGAAATTAATCGTATCATATGGGTTTTGAGAATTCAATAATTGAATAATAGAGTTTGGAAAATTGCGCCGGCGTCAACGATTCAGCCCGGGCATTCCGGTCAGATGGCAGATTCTCGATCAGATTTAGCCATGTTTCAGGGTTGATTTTACGATTCCCTGTCATGGTGAACCCATTGAGATTGTTGTACAGGGTTTTGCGGCGCTGATGAAAACAGGCTTGCAGGAAGGTGCCAAAGCCGGACAGGTCCTGGGCGGCAATCAGCTGCTCGTGATGGGGCTCGAGCTGGAGAACGACCGAATCGACATGGGGCTGGGGAAAATAACTCCCCCTCCCGACCGACAGGACGCGGCGCAGGGTCCCGATACAGGCCGCGATGATGCCAACCGGGCTGTAACCTTTGCTGCCGACCGGAGCCATGATCCGTTCAGCTGCCTCCTTTTGCATCATCAGGGTCAGGCTCTGGCAAAATGGCAATTCAGTCATGATCTTGAGCATCAGGTCAGTCGTGACATAATAAGGCAGATTGGCCACAACTTTTACCGGACCGTCCCAGTCCTTGCAAAGCAGCTTCAAGTTCTGAGCGAGCGCGTCGCCATGGACCAGGGTTACGGTATCAAAGGATGCAAGATTGTGGGCCAGGGCGGGCAGAACATGGCGGTCAATCTCAATGGCGACAACTTGCCCTGCGCGTCTTGCCAGTTCAATGGTCAGATGGCCCAGGCCAGGCCCGATTTCGATCACCAGGTCTTCCGGTGATAGTTCGGACAGATCGCCGATGCGTGAAACGACCCGTTCGTCGACCAGGAAATTCTGGCCAAGGGAGCGGGTCGGCTGAATGTGGAATTGAGATAAGAGCGCTTTGGTCTGCGCCAAATTCATAGGATCAGGCACCTCATGGGAACGAGAGGATGTAAGATGTGCGGTTGGCTGTGGGCAGAGCCTTGCCATTCAAGGTCTCTCCAGGATTATAGCAGACATCGAGCAGTTCATGATTGCTGTGAACACCATGCAGGTCGGCTATGACCCCGAGACCGTATCCCTCGATGAAAACGATCGTCCCCATTGGCAATGTGGGATAGACTTTTCCGTCGATGCGTTTGCCATACGTGGCAACCAGTCCGCGCTGGGCCGGCACTCCTGATGCAGTGTTGTGATTGATCGCAGGCGAATGGTCGCCCATGTGCATGCAGACCTCGAGACCGTCGTAGCTCGTAATCCGCCGTTTGCTGACGGATTCGTAAGCAAAGGTCTTGCCATCGACGGTGATCGTGCCATCGCCATTGTCACTGAATGTTTCGTAATTCTGGCGGCCATTATCCTTGAGCAGCGACTTGATCTGGTCAAAACTATTGAGCACGGTCGATCCAACCCGGCGCCGGTCTATTGGCTTGATGACGACCTTGGTCCCGCGGCTGATGACTTCCTGGACGGGATCCTTGATGATCTCGGTGCCGATTTGTTCACGACTGATGAAGACACCGTCTTCATAGATTTCTTCGAAAACCAGGTCGCGCTGACCTTTCTCGCCTGGGGTGGTCACCTCGGTTTTACCGACTTCCAAATCAGGATTGTCGACATAGACTTTGCCGAAGGGGATCTCTTCGCTGATCCTGTACTCACGTTTGTCTACGGCGATGTAGACCAGCGTGTCGTCGGCTGGCTGCTCCACCCGGCTGCCATCAGACAGGTCTATGTCGTCATAGCCCGAGCGCGACAGCAAGTCGACACTGGTCAAAGGTTCGCTGATCGCTTCGACTGCCAACCCGCTCCACATCAGGGTGAATTCTGAACGACGCGTGATCGACAACTCATAGGCTTGGCCTGGTTCGAGCGGTAGATCTGCCGGCAGGCTCATCAAGTCATGATCACCAATCTGGACCCGGGCCTCATCGACAGCATCCATCAGACAGCTGGCATAGGTTAATTGTTCGATCCTGCCCTCTGGCTGCAAAATGGTGATTTGGCTGGGAACTTTGCTAAAATCCATGAGGACCGTTTGCTCGAGACGGGGAATCAGCAGGGTGGCCCAGAGCATCAGGGCCATCATGAGCAAGAGCAACAGTCGAAATGCTGTCCGGCTGGTTCTCAGATCCAAGATCCTGACCAGGGGAACTGCTGCAAGACGACGAGCATGTGCCATCACAGCAGGCAGATGCTCAGGTAAATTCGCGGGCCCTTCGGGGCGTGATTTTCTTTTCATGTCATGCATTATGGCCGCCTCGCTGTTTTTTGTCAATTTTTGCTGTTTTTTGAGGGTCAAATATCCATCTGGCTTGCGGTGAAATCGTTCGTCCGATCTGCTAGAATGAAGCTCATGAAGAAGCATGAATCAAAAATCCTGCCCCATGAATTGTCCCACCCCAAAAGCAGATCCAAGAGCCGGCGCAAGATTCACTGGCTGGTTCGTCTGTTGGTGGCTCTGGTCTTTGCGAGCCTGTCAGCCTTGTCGCTGCTGGCTTACTGGTCGACTTTCAATATCGTGACTGTCACGCTGCCTACAAGGGTCTATCAGGCCAGGCGTCAGGCTGCGATTGATTATCAAGTGGTTTCAGTTGCGCCTGAAACAGCTGGCGAGTCATTCGCTGGCGAAGGCCAGGTCTATGTCAGTGCCCTGGCCCAGTCTGTGCGGCCTGTGTTCCACTACACCTTTGCGGCCGACTCCTCCCAATCCGTGACCATCTCCTCGCAAATCCTGGCCACTTTGCGGATTTGGGCCACCAAAGGCCAGGACCAGCTGCTATTTGAAGACAGCCAGATCCTGGCTGCTCCGGAAGTCATGACCCTGAATGCTGCCGAGTACCAGATTGAACGTGCGGCCGACATTCCGCTGCAAAATTTCAAAAGCCAATTCCAGGCATTTGCCAGTCAGACACCGCTGGAGGTCCGTGGTGAACTGGTCATCGGCCTGGTGGCTAAAACGGAGGCTCTCTTGCCATCTGGCTTAACCACCCTGATCGACCAGCCGTCCCTGGTCCTGCCTCTGACGAATGATACCTTCTCGATCACGAAAAATATGGATCTCAGGCCTGAAGCAGTCTGGCGCCTGTTGCCTTACCAGGTCGTCCTTGAGATCTTCCATGCTGCCGTATTTCCGGCTGCTGCCGTCATTTTCCTGATCGGTCTTGTTCTCTGGCTGCGCCTGACCCAGCGCCGGCGCAAAGACCCATTTGAGAAAAAGCTGGCCTGGATGAAGCGCCAGTGCCGGGGCCGCCTGATGATGATTTCGGACAAGGCCTGGGAGCCGGAATGGTGCATCACGACGCAGGATTTCAAGACCATGGTGCGGACGGCCAGGAAACTCAAGCACCCCGTTTTCTGCCATGTAGACCGCCAGGGCCCCTTCCCTGTCGCCTATTTCTACGTCTACTATGGCGAAAACAATTATTGCCTGACCTTCCGCCCGGAAGGGTCGTCCGAAGCACCCGTTGAAGATGATTTCGAGTTGCCGGAGAACAGGCAATTGCCCTCTATCCCGACACTGCCAGAGATGCCACAGACTGATGAAGATCAGACCGGTGAGCATCCGCCAGAGCAGGATTAGCTCAAACTCGCCAGCACACGGCTTAGGTCATGGATATCCCCGGTGACTTCGATGTCACTTTGCTTTTTCACCCGGTAAGATGAAACACCATTGATCGTGGCTGTGGCTCTGACTTCAGCCAGATGGGATTTCGTCAGGCGCTGGTGTTGCCAGTTGAGGGTCTGGCGGTCAGAAGGGATCGTCACTTCGACTTCAAAATGGGTCGCTGGATTGGCTGAATTCTGATTCAGGGTGTACGTTTTGCCCAGGAAGATCAGGCTGGCTGATTCTGTCGGATGGCTGAAATCGATCTCGAAGGTCACTTTTTCCAAACCCAGGTAGCGATTCCGGTCACGCGATTCATTGTAGTCAAATTCGTTGTTCCTGCTGGCGAAATAATCGAGCGAGCCGCTGGTGTCCAGGGCAATGGTGAATGGTGCTGTCGCGCCATCGACCACTTCGATCGTCTGGCTGGCAGTTGATACAAAGATATCTCCCATCCAGCTGACGGCCCAGGCCTGGCCCGAGACGGTCAGATTCTTGGTCGCACTGGTGCCCAGATAGGTCCGGGAAACCGATTGGACCAGATCGATGCTCCATGGGCCCAGACCACTGCCAGATTTCCAGGACAAGGAGTTGCCCACCCCGCAATTGGCCAGGTCCTTGAGCGTGGCTAGGCCGCCAAACTGGCCAATCCAGCCACTGAGCCGGTAGCGCAGGTCAACGGAGCTGGCACCAGCCGGTATCACCAGCGTGTCACCAGCGCCCAGCGGCGACAGGATCTCCAGGCGGCTGTACAAGGCAATCTGGCCACTGCCAGGACCAGTGAACGTTGCATAGCGCATCTGGGTGGTACCAGGCATGTCATGGCGCGTGTAGAGGGCAAAGCCGAGGTGCCAGGCTGGCGGTGTCAGGATGATGCTGTTCCCGGTCGTCAGACCGAGACCGGCAAAGTCCATACCGCCATACGTATCCCGGCGATAAGACAGCGGTGACTGGCTGACCAGGCTGCGCTGGCTCTCGGAAAGGCGCGCCCAGGAGATTTCAGCCTCTAGGCCAAGATCGTGCTCCACCCAGTCCCAGGGGCTCGAATAGGTCGCACCCGTCGGCGAATCATCCGGAAAGTCCGTATTGGTCACCGGCGTTTCATCATAGGAAAACCCGAGGTAGGCGTATTCGCCATAACGGCTATCGTACCGGTTGTCTGGCACTTGGTCAGGGGTGCCGTACACAAGCAGCTGTTTATTGGCATAGGTCTGGTAATTGGCCACATAGGCATGGTAGCGGCTTGCACGGGGTCGGCCGGTTGCCTGCAGATAGGTTTCATAAGTCAGCTGACTGACCGGTGCTTTGGGAATGCCTGTGGACCCGGGAAAATCCAATGCATGAACCGGCTGGGGCACTGACAGGACCAGCACGGCAATGGATATCGCCAGGACCAGAAGGCTGATCAGAGGATCAAGCCGGTTCAAATGTGCAGTAGGTTTCCCGACCCGCATGGTACGTCACCTCCAATCCTGCCAGCCTGATGTTCTCCTGCCAGTCTGCCACCTGGTGGCCGGGGGTGCTTTTCAGGCGCAAAGAAAAATCTTTCTCATAGCAGGTGATCACAAAATCGCAGATTGCCTGCGCTTGCGATTCATCGACCAGAATCCCCAGCCAGTAGGCCAGTTCATGGACCAAATCCGCCTCATGATATCTGCCAGAATCAAGTGTCTGCTGGCGGTTTTGCTCCTGGAACAGGCGATCCAGGATCAGGACGGGATATGGTGGCGATGGAGATGAGGCGTGATTGAAATAGAAGCTGAAATAGCTGTTGAAAGCCCGGGCTGTCAATTCCGAACTTGAAACCAACAAAAATGCGCGATCAATAGCTGGATCTGGCTGAATGACATAAGCTTCCCAGAGTTGGTTTGACGCCAGGTTCTCGTTGCGTTGGCTGGCGAGAAGAAAAAGTTTTTCGCGGATGGGGACAAGTACGTCATCTAGTCGAGGTGCTTCCTCTGGCTGGGTTTGTGCGACGGGTCCTGCAGACAGGTGGGCCTCAGTCGCCGTTGTAGACTGGGGACGATCCAGAACCTGTCTATCTGGTGGTTGAGCTGGACCCCTGGACTGAATGATGAGCAAGACTGCGATCATCAGGACAAGTCCGATTCCGGCACCGGCGGCGACCGAGCGCCAGGCTAGCGTAGCAAGCTTCATGTTGGTCATGGTGACTCCTCCTTTGCCTCTTCAAGCTAGCAAAAGATGAGCCCTGGTCCCAGCCGGATTCGTGCGACAAAACTCGTGATTTTGCGACAATGAAAAGGCACCCAGATGCTGGGTGCCTTAGCGGATCAGGCCTTTGCCGTTTTCCCGGTTTTCGACAAAACGGCTATCGGTTGAATGTTTGTGTGATCAGTTTTTGCCCTGCTGGGTGGTGCCATTGCCGCCACCAGGGCCGTTTGGTTCTCCGGAGCCACTGGTTGAACCAGGCCCATTCTGGGCGGCAGTACCGGTGGTCTCACGGTTGGTCTCACGATGGGTTTCCTGGTTGGTCGCCTGGGTGCCGTCTGGCGTGCCGTCTCCGGCTTTGCGCTGCATCATCAGGCCTTCCTGATGGGCGAACTGGAGACGTTCCTGGTTGGCAAAATAGGCGCGGATGGATTCAGCACGGCCGAGGCCAGCCTGTTCGGAACGCTGGTTCAAAAGCTTGAGCCCGACACCAATATTTTCCTGGCGGGCTTCGATTCGATTCTGCTCAGTGGCGCGCAGCATGGCCAGCTCGACATTCTGCAGGTTCTCATTGTTCTGGATCCGGTTCTGGATCTGGTTTCGGATCTGGGCCAACAGCGGTTCGACCCCTTCGGCCGGACCATCAGCCAGCGGGCATTCAGTCACGACGACAAAGTCGTCGAGATTGTCTTCATCAATGATGAAGTCTTTTTCAGTCGCCATGACGATCAGTGCTTCCACAGCTTCATCCGATGTAAGCCCCAGCAATGAATCAAGATCCAGTTCCTTGGCATCTTCATTGAGTGCTTCGACTTTGACGACTTTGTCACTGGCCGAAACGTACAGTTCAACCTCGGGGTTGATCTGGACCGTCAGGACAGCTACCGCTGGCTCGGCGGCGAGGCTGGCCCCGCCATCGGTTTCTGAGACGCCCATTTGGGTCTGGACTGGAGTGGTGTCGGCAGGTCCCGTAAACGGGAGCAAGCCTGGCAGTGCAAACATCGCACCGACTGCGACAACCAGGACCAAAGCCATGGCCCAGACAATTGTTTTCTTTTTCATTTCAAATCCCTCCCTGATAGATGGCGAACCGATCCGGTCAGAGGCGGAAAACCAGATCGTCTGGCCGACAACATGACTGGGCTGGCGCCGGATTTTCAGATATTCGTGGTCTTTGGTCAAGACAACGGTGTGGCGCAGTCCCAGCGTCAGGATGAGGCCTTGGCGATCCATGGTTTTCACCTCTCTTCGTGAATCAGTCGCTTGCTAGGTTCACCATACAGTACGGCTGGGCCGTCAGGTTTGGGGACCTTTTTTGCGATCAGATGGGAATTTTGATCTGTCATGCCTTATGTCCGCGGACTTCGTCGAGCCAGGCGGCGACCTCGGAGTCGGGCTGGCTGTAAACGAGGGTGGCAGCCAGCAGATAGATGCGGTTGCGCTTGACTACCTTGGCACTGACGGCAAGCTTGGTGGCAATCTTTTGAACCGGCAAGCGCTTTTTCTGCCGGATCACAGCCATCAGCTCATCATCATGGCTCACCGTCTTGGCAATCGCCAGCACGTTTTGCCGCGTGTCCTGGTGTTTAGGGGTCGACTGGACCAGATCCGAAAACAAGATGCCGTAGGAATAGAGTTCAGCAGCCAGCCTGCGGATGTCGTCAGCCATGCTGAGTTCCCGGGCCAGGCGATCGACATCATTCTCGGCCAATTCCATATCGTCCAGGTTCAGGGTGCGGGTTTTGTGCTCCTGCTGCCAGTAGGTCTTGAGACGGCTGGCTATCACCAGGCGGGCAAAACTCAGGAAAGAACCTTTGCCTGGGACAAAGCGCTGCATGGCTTCGTAAAAAGCCGCAAGACCGATCGACCATTCCTCATCGTTGGCCGTATCTATGTAGCGGCCCGACAAGCTGGCGACAGTCTTGCGGATAAAGGGCTGGTAGGCCGTGATCAGGCGGTCAGCCGCTGTGACGTCCTGGGTGCGCTGCCAAGCCGCGATCCTGGTATCCAGATCAGGTTCGGCAGTTTCGTTGTCCTGGGGCACTGGTTTTTTTACAGGCCAGGCAAACATGGAATTCGCCCCCGATCAGCGGGTGAAATAGGCAACCCCCGCTTCGAAGATCCGCTGGTCTTTGGCGCCAGGGATGTTTTTTGCCAGATGGTGGCCGAGACGCTCGGAATGGCCCATCTTGCCCAGGATCCGGCCGTCCGGGCTAGTGATACCTTCGATGGCAGCGACCGAGCCATTGGGGTTGTAGGCCGAAAGGCCGGTCGGCTTGCCAGCTGGATCAACATACTGGGTGGCGATCTGGCGCTGGTCGATCAGAGTCTGGAGCACCGCCGGGGTGGCGGCAAAGCGGCCCTCACCATGGGAAACCGGGATCTGGTGCAAGTCGCCGGGCTGGGTGTACATCAGCCAGGGCGAGCGATTGTCGGAGATTTTCGTCGTCACGTACTGGGACACATGGCGGCCGATTGTGTTGAAGGTCAGGGTCGGGCTGTCAGCAGTCAACTCGACGATGTCGCCATAGGGCAGCAAGCCGAGCTTGACCAGGGCCTGGAAGCCGTTGCAGATGCCCAGGGCCAGGCCATCGCGGATAAAGAGCAGCTGGCGGATCTGGTCGGCAATCTGGGGATTTCTCAGGGTGGCGGCAATGAATTTGCCGGAACCTTCCGGTTCGTCGCCGCCGGAGAAGCCGCCGGGCAACATCAGGATCTGGGACCGGGCGATGCCTTGGGCCATCGCCTCGAGGGTCTGGGCGATATCGTCTGCAGTCCGGTTCCTGACGACGAGGATCTCGACCTCGGCACCGGCCTTGTGGAAGGCCTTCTGGGTGTCGTATTCGCAGTTGGTCCCTGGGAAAACGGGAATGAAGACCCGCGGTTTGGCTTTGCCCTGGCTCATATGGATGGATGACCAGTCAACCGGGGCCAGGGTCGTGAGGTCTGGATAGATGGCAGTCTGGTCAGCCCGGGTGGCGAAAACCTTTTCCAGCTTGCCTTCCCAGGCGGCGAGAGCTTTATCAATGCTGAGGGTTGCACCATGGTAAATAAAGGCATCGGTCTGGGTTGAACAACCGACGACTTCACCGCCCTGGTCGAGCAAGGCCTGCAAAGCGGAGGCGCTGGTCGGGACGACCAGGAGCGCAGCCGGCTGGGGTCGGAACAGGTCCTCGGGTGGCAAAGTCTCGGCGAAAACAAAACCGAGGTGCTCGCCAAAGCACATTTTGCAGACCGCAACAGCCAGGCCGCTGCCCTGGACAGTAGCCGCGGCGGCGATATGGCCCTCGAGGTGAAGCTTGCGGACGAGGTCGAGGTTTGCAAGGTACTCGCTGTGTTCTGGCAGGTAGAGCTCGTCCACCGGCACTGGCAGCAGGACCAGGGTCTGGTCCGGTTTCCGGAAGCTGGCGGAGAGGACTTTGCCCGCTGACTCGACAGCAACAGCAAAGGAGACCAGCGTCGGTGGCACATGGAGGTCCATGAAACTACCGGACATGCTGTCCTTGCCGCCAATGGCGGCCACACCGAAATCAAGCTGGGCCTGGAAGGCGCCAAGCAGGGCGGCTGTCGGTTTGCCCCATTTCTGGGCGGTGGTCAGTCGTTCGAAATATTCCTGGAAGGTCAGGTAGGCTTTGCGCGGGTCACCGCCGAGGGCCGTGATTTTGGCCAGAGACTGGGCAACCGCATAGTAAGCACCGTGGAAGGGGCTCCAGTTGGACAAGTCAGCATCAAAGCCAAAGGTCATCAGGGTCGTGGCATCGGTTTCGCCCTCGAGGACCGGGATCAGGGCTGCCATGCCTTCCTCGGGGGTCAGTTGGCGGCGGCCACCAAACGGCATCAGGACCGAACCGGCGCCGATCGTACTGTCAAAGCGTTCGACCAGGCCTTTGCGGGAGCAGGCATTGAGCGCACCGAGGCGTGCAGAGAGCTGGTCGGCAAAGGTGTCCGGTTCAGCCAAGTAGGACATCGGGACTTGGTAGCTGCCCTTCTGGGGCTGATCGAAGTAGGTTTGGGTCATGTCGGGCAATTCGATCGCGACTTCAGCCGACTGGGGAGCACCGTTGGTGTCGATGAAAGCGCGCGCCAAGTCGACAATGGTCCGGCCGCGCCAGTGCATGACCATGCGCGGCTCAGCTGTGACTTCGGCCACTACGACGGCTTCGAGGTTTTCCTTGGCCGCAGCTGTGATCATGTGGTCAGCATCACCTGATGCGACGACAACAGCCATGCGTTCCTGGGATTCGGAAATTGCCAGCTCGGTGCCGTCGAGGCCTTCGTATTTTCTCGGTACGCGGTCGAGGTCGATCCGCAGGCCAGCTGCCAGTTCGCCGATGGCGACGGAAACGCCCCCGGCACCGAAGTCATTGCAGCGTTTGATCAGGTTAGAAACGCCCGGGTTGCGGAACAGGCGCTGGATCTTGCGTTCGGTCGGCGGGTTGCCCTTCTGGACTTCGGAACCGCAGGTGATGATCGATTCCTCGGTATGGGCTTTGGAGGAGCCGGTCGCACCGCCACAGCCATCACGGCCTGTGCGGCCGCCTAGAAGGATGACGACATCGCCCGGGGCCGGGACTTCGCGCCGGACATTGTCAGCCGGGGCGGCGGCGATGACGGCGCCGATCTCCATCCGTTTGGCGATGTAGCCAGGATGGTAGATCTCCTCGACCTGGCCCGTGGACAGACCGATCTGGTTGCCATAGGAGCTGTAGCCGGCCGCTGCAGTCGTCGTGATTTTGCGCTGGGGCAGTTTGCCCGGCATGGTCTTCTGGACCGGGACCGTCGGGTCACCGCTGCCGGTGACGCGCATCGCCTGGTAGACATAGGAACGGCCGGAGAGCGGGTCGCGAATCGCACCACCCAGGCAGGTGGCCGCGCCGCCAAAAGGCTCGATTTCGGTCGGGTGATTGTGGGTTTCGTTTTTGAACATCACCAGGTAGTCCTGGTTTGCGCCATTGACCGGAATGCTGACCCGGATGCTGCAGGCGTTGATCTCTTCGGACTCGTCGAGGCCCTGGAGGCGTCCATCCTGGCGCAGCTGTTTCATCGCCAGGGTAGCCAGATCCATCAGGCAGACCGGCTTTTCGGCAATCCGGCCCTGATAGAGGGCCTCGCGCCGGTGCTGGTAATCGTCATAAACCGCCTGCAGTCGCTGGCCCATCGCCTGGTCCTGCGGGATCGCGACCGAAGTGATACGGGTCAGGAAGGTGGTGTGACGGCAATGGTCTGACCAATACGTATCGAGTACCTTGAGCTCGGTCCAGGACGGGTCGCGTTGTTCTTGCTGGAACCAGCTGCGGGTGAACTGGAGATCGGCCAGCGACATCGCAAATCCGCCTGTTTGCAACAAAGTGGCCAGATCGTCATCGCTCATTGTGATGAATCCCTGGACCGTTTCTATGTCAGCCGGCGGTTCGAGTTGGTCTTCGAGGGACTGCGGCAATGCAAGGCTGGCTTCCCGGCTCTCGACCGGGTTGATCAGCCAGCGTTTGATCGTTTCAATGTCCTCTGCGCTCAGGGTGCCGGTCAGGGCATAGACATGGGCCGTTTTCACCAGGGGGCGTTCGCCGCAGGTCATCAGCTGGATGCACTGGGCAGCCGAGTCAGCACGCTGGTCGTACTGGCCCGGCAAGGCTTCAACAGCAAAAACGACATCAAAGCCGGAGAAGTCCGCCTGGCCCACGAAGCAATCGTCGACCGGCGGTTCGGAGAGCACATGGGTCAGGGACAGGTTGAATTCATCATCCGTCAGCCCCGACAAGTCATAGCGGTTGAAAATCCGGACCGACTCAAGGCCCTTGATCCCCAGGTTCTTCTTCAGATCAGCCGCAAGGCCGGTGGCTTCGACATCGAAACCCGGACGTTTGACGACAGTGACACGGCGTACAATTTCATTTTTGCTCATGGTTCCACCATTTCTCCGCAAAATGCTTTTATGACGGTCTTATTGGTTGGCCAAATCCTGGAGCAGGCTGGCGCTGCGTTTCAAAAAGGAGGCCAGTTCGTCGGCAGTCAGGGATCCATGGCCGAGTCGGGCCAAGTCATATAAATGGCTGGCCAATTCGGCAGCTCGGTCCTTCTGGGCGGGGACGTCGGCCATTGCCTTGAGGCGGGCGACCAGCGGCTGGTCCTGGTTGATGACCAGGGTTTGCTCCATTGGGAACAGGCTATCCAGATCCATTGTATCATCGCCGGAACCCATGCGCTCGAATTGCTTGCGCATTTCCTGCATGCGGCGGGCCTCTTCAGATTCGAGGATCATCGCCGGCAAAGCGTCTGCACCGAGAGTCATCAGCTTGACCGCCAGTTTTTCCTTGCCGGTCGCCGCGCGGAACAGCGTTTCAACGGCTTCCTTTTGTGAATCATCGCCCTGCTCACCGCCGAGGTCGGCATCGACGCGCTTGAATTTGACAGCGTGGTTTTTGTATTCGAGGAAGGACATGAAATGATTATCCAGCTCATGATCCATAACCACGACCGTCAGGCCACGAGCCTTGGCGCGTTCGACATAGGCGACCTGCTTGTTGGCATCTGGCGTATAATGGATCGCTTCGCCCAGTTCGGCCTGGGTTTTATAAGTCGCTTCGACCGTTTTGTACAAGGCGATGTCCTTGACCTTGTCATAGAACTTGTCGTCGCGCATCATGCCATAGCGGACAAAGACCCCGATATCCTGCCAGTATTTTTCGAACTGCTCACGCTCATTCTTGAACAGGGAACTGAGCTTGTCGGCCACTTTGCGAATGATGTGGCTGGAGAGCTTGGAGACATATTCGTCGTTCTGCAGGAAACTTCTGGAGACGTTGAGCGGCAGATCCGGGCAGTCGAGGGCGCCTTTGAGGAGGAAGAGGAATTCGGGGATGATCTCTTTGATGTTGTCGGCGACGAAGACCTGGTTGTAGTAGATCTTGATCCGGCCTTCCAGACTTTCATAGACATTGTCGGTTT
The DNA here is from genome assembly GCA_009928985.1 of Clostridia bacterium. Classification (GTDB taxonomy): domain Bacteria; phylum Bacillota; class Clostridia; order Saccharofermentanales; family UBA5734; genus UBA5734. The sequence continues at coordinate 33,850 of SABL01000002.1, read as the reverse complement.
TCGGGAAATAAAGGATGCCCTTGAGGTTGAACGGATAGTCGATGTTGAGGTGAATCCAGAACAGCGGGTCGCGGTAGTCTTTGAAGGTTTTGCGGAAAAAAACCTTGTAGTCCTCGTCGCTGCAGTCCTTGGGATCCTTGAGCCAGAGCGGCGTGGTGTCATTGACCGGCTTTTCCGGTGCTTCGTCGAGGAGCTCATCGACAATCGTCTCGTCGTCAGGGGTGATGTCCTTGGTTTCGTCCGCCTTTTCAACTGTGGCTTTTTCGGCACGCTCGGCTGCAGCCTTGGCTTTGGCCGCCTCGGCGACAACGTCCTTCAGATAGATCGGGAAGGGCATGAAATTGCAATATTTTTCGAGGATTTCCTCGATTTTAGCTGTTGTGATGAAGGTCTTGCCTTCTTCGGATAAAGTCAGCGTGATGGTGGTGCCACGGGTGGCACGGTCGGAGGGACCCATGTCATAGGCCATGCCATCTTCGCTCAACCAGCTGGCAGCTTCGGCGCCGGGCTGGAAGGATAAGGTGTCGATGCGGACGTTGTCGGCGACCATGAAGGCCGAATAGAAGCCGAGGCCGAAATGGCCGATGATGCCGGTGGTTTCAGCACCTTTTTCCTTGTACTTCTCGACAAAATCCATTGCGCCGGAGAAGGCGATCTGGTTGATGTAGGTGCGGATCTCGTCAGCCGTCATGCCGATGCCGTTATCGCTGATCGCCAGCGTACCTGCTTCACTGTCATAGACCACATCAATCCGGTAGGATTCATCCTCAGGAATTTCAGCCTCGCCGAGGATGGCGAGGCGCTTGAGCTTGGCGACAGCATCCGTGGCATTGGAAACGAGTTCGCGCAGGAAAATGTCCTGGTCGGAATACAGCCATTTGCGGATGATCGGGAAGATATTCTCCGTGTTGACTGATACGGTGCCATGTTCGGTTTGCATGAAAATTTCCTCCTTGTAATACCATACAATTTATTTTGCCGGTTTGGGGACCGGTGTGGACAAGTTTTTGGGGCTTAGCCCGGGTCGTGCGGTGCTGGGCCGTCGTGGCGCGACTAGGCAGGCGATTGCCAGGGATGGTGGCTGTCAAGGGTGGTGGCTGTCAAGGTAGTCGCGCACGATCTGCTGGTAGGCCTGGTTGATCCGGACGAACAAGGGGTTGCAGGCCGAGGGCAGCTCGATGTCTTCGATGGCCGCTATCGGCAGCAGGTCGATCGGGGATCCGGACAGGAATGCCGCATCGACTGCGCCGGCTATGATGTCCTGGTAGGTCAGCATGTTCTCGACCAGCTCGCCGCCAGCCGCAGCGATGGCTGAGGTGACGTATTTACGGGTGATTCCTTTGAGAATCCGGCTGTCTGGCGCGGTGCAGACGTCGTTGCCGCGGATGAAAAACAAATTGGAACGCGACCCCTCGGTCAGATCACCGTTGCGATCAGCCAGCAGCAACTCAAACAAGGGGCCGAACGGACCACCGGCGGCGAACCGATCTGCGACTGCCGTTTTATAATCGCTGTTGATCATTTTGACATTCGGATTCTCGCGTTCCCAGTTCAAAATACCAGTGGGCACCCCCTGCTGCATCTGTTCGGGCGTAGGATAATAGGATGGGATCTGGTGCAGGATCGTGTGTTGTCTGGTCAGGACCAGGCGCAAGTTCGATTGCTCCACCCGGTTGGCCCGGATCAGTGCCAGACTGTCCTGATAGAGTCTGTCCGGAATTGCAAATTGCCCGGCGATGGACTGGCGCAGTCGCTCCAGATGGTCCTCCCAGAAAAGTGGCGTCTGCTCCTCGACCCGGATGACCTCGTAGAACATTTTTTCTTCGGTCGGCGCAAAACAAAACTGCGCATCCGAATCTGTTGCCGCGACCTTTTGGCCATCGACATGGATCCAGGCGCCAGTCAGACTGTCAATGATTGGGTAAGCCAAGGTAAAAAGCCCCCTTTGGCACAAGCAGGCCTGCATCTGGCAGGTAACTGTCAGGTGTATCCGCTCATGCAAAATCAAATTGTCCGCATTTGCAGGCAGCTGTGCTGCCTAGGTCCGAACAGACAGGTATTATACCATACGAAGTCTCATTTGGTGTGACTTCAGGCACTTAACTTGGAACATCAGGCCCTTTTGCTCAAAAGCGGACTTGAACCGGGACGATCCTTGGCCCTGTGCAAAGTCTGGAGCGGTCGAGGGATGGAACCGAGGGCGAGGGGTGGCCCTGAAAATGGCAATTGCCGCGCGGGTAGCCAAGCTTGGCTCGAGGGGTGACCTCTTCTGCAGCAATTGCCGCGCAGGCATCCAGACTTGGCGCGATGAGTGACCTCTTCTACGGTAATTGCCGATAGTTGCACCGGGGGCCGCACCCACCAAGCCCCAATCAAGCCTTTCCGGTGGCAGGGGGGCCATCCGGCGGCGAGTTCCGCAGCCGCACAGCGGCGAGGAGTCTCTAGCAAGCCGGATGGCCCCCTGCCACCCCCACCCCCATGACAAAGCAGCTGACAGGCGCTATAATAGTACGGTCTGATCCCGCGAAAAAGGGTTCTGTATGCAAATCTATGAATATTTATGCACATTTCTGGAGGTGCCCCCATGGCCAAAGAAAGAATTCTCCTCGCTTATTCCGGCGGACTCGATACGTCGATCATCATCCCCTGGCTGCTTGAACATTATGACTGCGAAGTCGTCGCCATGGCTGGCGAGGTTGGTCTCGGACTCGACCATGAAGCACTCAAGGCCAAAGCGATGAAATGTGGCGCGGTCGCTTGCTTTATTGAGGATATCGCCGAGGAATTCATCACGGATTATGTCTACCCGACCCTCAAGGCTGGCGCTGTCTATGAAGGCAAGTACTTGCTCGGTACTTCTTTTGCCCGCCCGGTCATTGCCAAGCGCATGGTCGAGATCGCCCGCCGCGAAAATTGCACCGCGATCGCCCACGGCGCAACCGGCAAAGGCAACGACCAGGTCCGTTTCGAACTGACCGTCAAAGCCCTGGCTCCGGATCTCAAGATCATAGCCCCCTGGCGCATCTGGGATCTCAAATCACGTGATGAAGAGATCGATTACGCCAACGAGCGCGGCATTCCGGTCCCGGTCACCAAGGCCAACAACTATTCGATGGACCAGAACCTCTGGCACCTGAGCCATGAAGGCATGGATCTCGAGAGCCCGGCCAACGAGCCCAATTATGAGAAGATCCTCGAACTCAGCGTCACCCCGGAAAAAGCGCCAGACCAGCCGACTTATGTTGAGATCGAATTTGAAAAAGGCATCCCGGTCAAAGTCGATGGCGAAGCGCTCGCTCCGGTCGAGCTCCTGAAACGCCTGAACGAAATTGGCGGCGCCAACGGAGTCGGTATTGTGGACATGGTCGAGAATCGCCTGGTCGGCATGAAGTCGCGTGGCGTCTATGAAACCCCCGGCGGCACCCTGATGTATGCCGCGCACCGTGAACTCGAACTGCTCTGCATCGACCGCGACACCCTCCACCACAAGGATGTCCAGGCTCAGCGCTATGCCGAGCTGGTTTATTTCGGCCAGTGGTTCCATCCACTGCGTGAAGCCATGGACGCCTTCTTTGACAAGACCCAGGAGACCGTCACCGGCAAGGTCCGCCTCAAGCTCTATAAGGGCAATGTTTTCCCGGCTGGCACCACCTCCCCCTTCTCCCTCTACCAGGAAGAACTCTCGACCTTTGCTGAGGACGAGGTCTACAACCAGGCCGATGCCACTGGCTTTATCAACCTGTTTGGCCTGCCGATGAAAGTCGTTGCCCAGATGAAGCAGCGCAACGGATTGCTCTGATATGACCAAAAAAATGTGGGACGGCCGCTTCGCCAAAGCGACAGACCTGGCCGTCAATGCCTACAATTCTTCGATCGCCTTTGACGCCCGGATGTTCCGCCAGGACATCCGGGGCAGTCAGGCTCATGCCCGTATGCTCGGTTCGATCGGCATCCTCACTGCAGAGGATGTCGAAGCGATTGTGACCGGTCTTGGCCAGATCGGCGCGGATATCGAAGCAGGACACCTGCCTTTCGACCCCAATGCCGAAGATATCCACATGTTCATCGAGGCTGAATTGACAGCCCGGATCGGCGATGCTGGCAAGCGCCTGCATACGGGGCGCAGCCGCAATGACCAGGTCGCCCTCGATTTGCGCCTCTATCTGCGTGATGAAGCCCAAGGCATCCGTGAAAGCATGCTCCAGCTCTATGGCGTCCTTTTGGACATGGCCGAGCAGAACACCGGGACGATCCTGCCCGGATACACGCATCTGCAGCGGGCCCAGCCGATCACCTTTGGCCATCACCTGATGGCTTATGTGGAAATGCTGGCGCGAGACATCAGCCGGCTTGATGATTGTGTGCGCCGCATGGATGTCCTGCCACTTGGCTCCGGTGCCCTGGCCGGTACGACCTATCCGCTCGATCGCGCGATGGTCGCCCGCGAGCTGGGTTTTGCAGCGATCACCCAGAACAGCCTCGACGGGGTCTCCGACCGCGACTTTGCGCTCGAGCTGGCCGGTGTGCTGTCGATCTTCATGATGCACCTTTCCCGCCTGAGTGAAGAAGTCATCCTCTGGTCGAGCCAGGAATTTGCTTTCATCGAGCTCGACGATGCTTTTAGCACCGGTTCATCGATCATGCCACAGAAGAAAAATCCGGATGTAGCTGAGCTGACCCGAGGCAAATCAGGCCGCGTTTTTGGCTCGCTGATGACCTTGCTGACCATGATGAAGGGCCTGCCCCTGGCCTATAACAAGGACATGCAGGAAGACAAGGAAGCCATTTTCGACGCGATTGATACGGTCCTTTTATGCCTGCCGGCCTTCACCGGCATGATGGCGACCTTGACCGTCCGCCCAGACCGCATGCGCCAGGCTGCCGCCGGTGGATTCACCAACGCCACGGACCTGGCCGATTATCTGGTCAAGAAAGGCCTGCCCTTCCGCGAGGCTCATGAAGTGTCCGGCAAGCTGGTCAAGCTCTGCGTGTCCAGAACCTGTGCCCTCGAGGACCTGACGCTGGACGAATTCAAGCAGTATTCCAGCCTGATCGAAATCGACATCTATGAGGCGATCAGTCTGGAAACCTGTGTTTCGCAACGTCTGATCACCGGAGCCCCCAATGCGGACACCGTCCGGGCAGCGATCGACCATGCCCGGCAGCGTTTTGCTGACTAAACGACAGAAAGTTATTCATGCGTAATAAAATCTTCGCCATCGTGTTTATCTCGCTTACTCTGGTTCTGGGTGGATTTATCCTCGGTTTCCGCAACCAGGAAGAGTTCTCGGTCTTGGAAAACCGCGATCTGGCGGCTTCAGAGCCACTCACGATCACCAATTGGCTCTCGACCGATTTCCAGCAAAGCATCGAAAGTGTCCTGGCGGACCATTTCCCCAAGCGCAGCCTGTGGGTGAAATCCTACACCCGGATGCAGTACCAGCTGACCTTGCTGACCCGCCAGGCCCTCGGCAAAGCACCTTCCAGCCAGATCGTCGTGGTACCCGATCCGACCACGCCGCCGACCTCACCTTCCGGTCCAACGGATGAACCGGTCGCGACACCAACCCCGGCTGTGACGATCAAGCCAGTCGAGACTGAGCCGGTCGAGGTTGAGAGTCCCTATGACTTCAACAGCGAATACATCAATTTTATTGGTGTTGAGGAAAAGCAGCTGGCACCGAATACACCAGTCACGATGACGCCGGTCAATGCCGAGGTCAGCCTGATGCAGGTCGCCGACGAGCTGCGCCTGGTCCGGGCGGCGGTCGACTTCAACCCTGACCAGCTCTATGTCGTCAACAAGAACGTCGAGTTTTTCAACGACTTTGCCAGCTCGATCGCTCCTCGAGAGGAAATGGTCTTCCTGATCGAAACACCGCGTCTGAGCCATCTGGTCTATCCGCAAAGCAACCTGGGCACGATCCAGGCCACGCTGGACAACCTCCAGGTGCCGCACGATATTTTCCGGATCGAGTCTCCCACCGACTTGATCAACAATTTCTACCGCACCGACCACCACTGGACCGATCTGGGCGCGTACAAGGGCTATGTCAGCCTGATCCGCTTCCTATACGGACCGGACGAACCTGTTCTGGAACCGGTCAACCGGGTCAATTTTAACCGAGTGTCCCTGGAAGGCTCCCTGGCCCGCATGGCGGCCCTGTCGCTCGACATCCAGCCGGACCCGATGAACCTGCTGCTGTTTGATTATCCGCACATGGAGATCCTGGTCAACGGCGAAAAGCCGGCCGAGTACGGCAACATTTCGCTCTATCTGGCGGATGACCAGCCCAAGGAGCGTGGCTATGACCATTACAACCACCTGCTCCAGAAGCGCGAGCCGTTCATCGAATTCAACACCGGGCGAGAGGATCGCGGCGACATCCTGATCATTTCCGACTCGATGAGCAATCCGATCCGCCAGTTGGTGGCCAGCCATTTCCGCAAGACGGTTTTCGTCAACTTGGAAAAAATGATGCAATCAGATGATGATTATGACTTTGGGATCAGCTCGTACATGAAAGAAAATGACATTGACCAAGTCTTGTTCTTGTTGTCGAGTGAGAACATCCTGCTTGGTGCCGAAATGAAGTACGTCTGGGAAAACCCCTGATCAATCTCTGATGCATGTCAGTCTGGCTGCTATTTGGAAGAGGCTGGCGATTATTCGCCAGCCTCTTCTTCTTCCTGTTCCAGTTTGCCGGCCTTGTCTTGCCAGTAGCGGACCTCGTCGTCGAGGCCGAGCATGCGATAGAGCATGATCTTGCCGTGGCAAGCGTCGAGATTGTCCGGATCTAGGATGAGGGCGGCATCGTAGAGGCGATTGGCCTCGTCGAATTCGTTGAGCTGGACCAGGGTATTGGCTTTGCCAACCAAGGCACCGACATGGTCGGGCATCAGGCGCAGGGTTTGTTCAAAGACCTGGTTGGCCTGGTCAAATTCACTGCGGAAATAATGGATGATGCCTTTGTTGCAGAGGGCATCGGCATAGTCCGGCGACTCGGCGATGGCCCGGTTGACCAGCTCGATCGCCCGGTCTTCGTCGCCGTCGAGATGGCTGAGGTAGGAGAGTTCGTTGAGGGCAAAGGGGTTGTCCGGCTCCATGTCGACTGCCTTGTTCAACAAGTGGCGTGCTTTGTCGTCGTCATTGCGGCGCATGGCGATCATGCCCAGGATGACATAGGCGCTGACAAAGCTGCTGTCGAGACGCAGGCACTCGCGGCAGGCTTTTTCACAGTCATCGAGGTAGCCGGCAGCAAACAGGACATCGGCAATTTCGTAGTAGACCTCCGGGTCATCCGGATAGGTCCGGCGCAGGCGCTGGAAGCTCTCGAGGGCGGCAAAATCGTGGCCGAGCATGGAGAGACATTTGCCCTGGCCACGCATGGCGTCATAGCGCAAAGGATCGAGCTCGAGCGTTTTTTCAAAATCGACCAGGGCATCCTTGTAATTGCCGATCTGGAGCAAGACAAAGGCCCGGGCCAGATAGCTATTGGGGTTGTCCGGGTCCATGATCACGGCCAGCTGGGCATCGGCCATGGCTTTTTCGTTGTCGCCCAGCAGGAAGTGGGCGTTGGAACGCAGGGTATAGCCGGCAAAATCATGCGGATAGCGCTCGATCAGGAATTCACTGACCAGAAGGCTTTCCTCGATCCGGCCAATCCGCTTGAGAATCCGAGCTTTGACAGCCAGGATTTCGTAGGTTTCATCGATCAGGGGCAGGCACTCTTCAATCCAGTCGAGGGCCTCCGTGAAACGGCTGTCAAACTCGAGTGCGAGGATTGCCTCGAGATGGTATTCCAGGCCAGAGCCATATTCGGGATGCTCCCGGCACAGTTCTTGCCAGTCCCGGGCTGCGACGAGGACCTGCTCAACAGAACGCAGCTGGCGAGCCAGGCTGATCCGGATCAGAAAGTCCATCCGCAGCAAGGTGGCTTCGGATATGCCAGCCTCCCGGGCGGCTGCGAGGTCATGACGGCAACGGGCGATATGGTCCGGCGTGATCTCTGGCAGGCGAGAGGTCAGGAACAAGCGCAGAACGTAGGCCCAGCGCCGGGTCTGGCGGAATTCGAAAATATAGGCTGCCTTTGGCCGCAGGTCCAGAGGTTTGGACTCACCCGATTCGATGCCTTCGATGACGGCGTTGACGTGATCCAGGGCGAATTCCAGACTGCCAGTTTCGGCAGAAAGCAGTAATTCCACCAGCCACTCGATTTGCATCGGAGGATCCGCCAAGTCGACCTGGGCCAGCCTGTCGCGGGCTGCGTCCGGTTCCTCGTTCAGCAGCAGAATAGCCGCCTCGAGAATCAGGTATAGCCGGTACCAGGGGCCTGATTTTTTACCCGGGAAAGGCGGCAGCTCTTGCACGCCAATCAGGACCGACCGTAAATCGATCGTTTCCTCGAAAAAGCGCTCGTAAGCCTGTGAACTCATGATCGGCATAGTCGTGCGTTCCTGTGGTTAGTTTTTCATGCTGTGGATGGGAGCCGGGATTCGGCCGCCCCGTTCAATGAAAGCCGCTGAAGAGGCCGGATTGACAAACATGATCGGTGCCGAACCCAGTAGACCGCCGTAGTGGACCTTGTCGCCGACGGTCTTGCCCGGGACCGGGATGATGCGCACAGCGGTGGTCTTGTTGTTGAAAGTGCCGATTGCCATTTCATCGGCGATGATGGCAGAAATGGTGGTCGCGGGTACGTCCCCGGGGATGGCGACCATATCGATGCCGACTGAACAGACCGAGGTCATGGCTTCGAGTTTCTCCAGGCTGAGGGCGCCGAGTTCGACGGCTGCAATCATGCCTTCATCTTCGCTGACCGGGATGAATGCCCCGGACAGGCCGCCGACATAGGAAGAAGCCATGGTGCCACCTTTTTTCACGGCATCATTCAGCATGGCCAGGGCCGCTGTCGTACCCCAGGCGCCGGCAGTCTCAAGACCAAACTCCTCCAGGATGCGGGCGATCGAGTCGCCGACAACCGGTGTCGGGGCCAATGACAGGTCGATGATGCCAAATGGCACCCCGAGGCGCTTGCTGGCCTCGCGGGCAACGAGCTGGCCGACTCGGGTGATCTTGAATGCGGATCGTTTGATCGTCTCGGCGACACGCTCGAGATCCTGGCCGCGGGCAGATTCGAGGGCGGTCTTGACGACGCCGGGGCCACTGACACCGACATTGATCACGCACTCTGGTTCGCCTGGGCCGGTGAAGGCGCCGGCCATGAACGGGTTGTCTTCTGGAGCATTGGCAAAGACGACGAGCTTGGCACAACCAAAAGCGTCCTGGGCGGCAGTTTTCTCCGCCAGCTCCTTGATGATCGTACCCATCAGGCGCACGGCGTCCATATTGATCCCCGTGCGCGAGGTGGCAAGATTGACTGACGAGCAGACGAGATTGGTTGAGGACAAGGCCTCGGGAATCGATTCGATCAAACGGCGGTCGGAGTCGGTGAATCCTTTGTGGACGAGGGCTGAATAACCGCCGATGAAATTGACACCGATGGTCTCGGCCGCGCGATCGAGTGCCCGGGCGTACATCGTGTAATCGGTGGAATCACCGGATGCGGCTACCATCGAGATCGGTGTGACAGAGACACGCTTGTTGATGATCGGGATACCGAACTCATGGCTGATGTCCTCGCCTGTTTTGACGAGGTTTTCGGCCTTGCGGCAGATCTTGTCATAGATGCGCTGGCAGGCCCTCTCGGATGAATCAGAGGCGCAGTCGAGCAAATTGATCCCCATCGTGATCGTGCGCACGTCCAGGTGCTGCTCACGAAACATGCTGAGGGTTTCCAGAATTTCAAAATCGTTAAACATGTTGTTTCCCCATAATAATCAAAGATAGGCTCAGACGCGGTGCATGGCCTTGAAAATGTCGGAATGCTGGACACGGATGCTAAGGCCCATCTCGTCGCCGAGTGTCTCCATGCGGTGGGCCAGCTCCTTGATGTCGATCGGCATCGTGCTGTAGTCAACCAGCATGATCATGGTGAAAACGTCCTGCAGGATGGTCTGGGAGATGTCGTTGATGTTGACTGACAAGGCTGCCAGCTCGGTGGCCACGCGGGCGATGATGCCAACCCGGTCCTGGCCGACGACTGTGATCACGGCTGTATGCTTGTTTGAATCTGGCATGGGGCTTACCTCATTCTCGTTTTTTGTATCACTCTATTGTAACCATCTTCCGTCATGGTGCAAAGCATTCGCGTGCTGACGGTTTTCACAAATCAAGCCCCTGCCGTCAGGTGTTTTCTTATCAGATGACATAGGTCCGGCCTGGTTGGGCAATTTCTGCGTTGGGGAAATGAGTCCTGGCTTCGGCAAGAGTTTCTTCTGGGTCGAAAAATGGAAGCAGGTGGATCAGGAGCAGGCGGTGGACCTGGTTGTCCGAGGCAATCTGGCCACATTCGGCTGCAGTGAGGTGTACCATGGCTGGCGCACGCAGGCGCTCAAGGGATCCGGCATCCATCAGGGCCAGGTCAGCTGCGCGCAGCAACGGTGCGAGGTTGGCGCAGGGAATCGTGTCCGCCGTGGTGGCCAGGACTTTGCCGTCTTTTTCAATCCGCAGGCCGTAGGTTTCAAACGGGTGTTCGGTGGCAAAACAACGGATGGTCGCGCCGAACAACTCGAACGACTGATCGTCCTTGAGGGTACGCTGTTCGAAATTGTCCGGACTTTCCAGGGCGATGGCCAGTGGTTGCGGCGTAGCCGGTGACCAGAGCGGGATTTTTCCGATCGGCTGGCCGAATTTGCGGCCCAGGTCCATGGCGTATTTGAGCACTCCAATGTCACTGGTATGGTCGGAATGGAGATGGGTCAGGATGATCGCCTCGAGCTGGTCAAGGCGGATATGATCTTGCAGTCGGGACAGGACACCACTGCCGCAATCGATCAGGACATGGTGGCCGTCGATCTCCAGCAGATAGCCGGAGGTTGCGGTTCCGGGTGCCGGAAATGCGCCAGAGGCGCCGAGAATGGTCAGTTTCATCATGAACACCTCCCTGGGATTGTGTGACAGATGTCAGCTGGTTGATTTCCTATCTGTGTCAGCGTCCGTTGTGTCTTGTTTTTACCAGACCAGCCGGGCTGAGCAGGTAGTCGACTGGAATGTCATTGGTGCCGGAAGGTATCTGGTCCAGGATCTGAAAGGGGTACGCAACGCCGATCAGGATCGGATGGTTCACTGGATTTTGTGCCAGGCGACGGGCGAGATAATGGTCGTAGTAGCCCTGACCCCAGCCGAGGCGATTGCCGGCCAAGTCAAAACCCAGGCCGGGAAGCAGGATGATGGCCGGATCACAAGGTGAAAGACCATTCTGAGAGGTCGCCGGGGCTGGCTCGCGAACACCAAAGCGACTCTGGACCAAGTGTCTGGCTGGATCTTCCTGGTCCGGAATGGCCAGGAATTCGAGATCCGTGCGGTCCTCAGACCGGGTCATGCGCGGGAAACACAAGCGAAAACCGTGCGTACGCAATGGTTGCCAGACCTGCTGGAAATCGACTTCCTGGCGCATGGCCATAAACAAGCCGATGCCAGGGTGTTCGATCCCGTTCTGAATCGTTTGGGCGTCTCGGGCTGACACCATGGATGCAAGCAGGGCACTGGCCAGCAACTGGCGACCGATCGCCTCAGACCAGTCTGAGGCCTGCTGTGGCAGCAGCTTTTCCCGGAGAAGGGCCAGATGACGGCGCAAGGCTTGCTTTTCCATCTGAAGGTCAGATGCTGATCCGGTTGCCTTGGGGGTATTTTGCTTTGGTTTTGACGCAGCTGAATCGGCATGAGCGTTCACGGGCTTCCCTCCTGTCCGGTCTGGCCTATGACTGCCATTACCGTAGCATATTCCGGCCCAAGATGCGAAACCATCGGTTACCAGTCTTCCCCCTCATCCTGAGACACGCTAAAATAAGATGAGTTGAATTTTAAAAGAAAAGCAGGTATTCCCATGCGCACCACTCATGTCCAGATTGTCATGCATTCTCACGTCAACAATACCAACCGGCTGTTTGGCGGCCGGCTGATGGAATGGATCGATGTCACCGCGGCTTCGGCAGCACGGCGTCACGCAGCCAGCGAAGTAACGACAGCCACAGTCGATGCCCTGGAATTCATTGCCCCGGTCCATCTCAACGATCTGTTGATCCTTGAAGCCGAGGTGACCTGGACCGGCCGGACTTCGATCGAAGTCCGCGTCGAAACCTATCGGGAAGCGCTCAACGGGGACCAGCATCTGGTCAACCGGGCCTACCTGCTGTTTGTCGCCGTTGACGACGAAGGCAATCCCAAGCCAGTCAAACCATTTGTCCCCAATGGTGTTGTCCAGCAAAAAGAATGGGAGAATGCCCTGCTGCGTCGCGAATACCGACTCAAGCTACGTGAAGAGTGCAACCGCCTGGCTGAACTGCAGGAACAACATGGGTGCCGGGTCCGGCTCTGAGCAACCTATTGAACGTTGACTTCACCAGGGTTCACCAGCACCCAGCCGTTCCATCATCTCGTAGGACAGGTTGATCGCAGCAGCGCCGACCGCATCATGCAATTGGTCACTGCGCCGGAACGCCGCGACGGGATACACGGGCAGTGGCTGATGCATCAGCCAGGCCAGGACCAGCTGACTGATGCTGTAGCCGGTTTCTTTGTGAATCTGGCGCAAGGCTTCGGCCCGTTTTTTGTTGAGGTCGTTTTCATAGTAGCGACGCAGCTTCTCGGTCATTTCACAAGTATTCTGCAAATATTTGCTGAAATAACCCTTGCCCAGCGACGAATAGGGCATAACGGTCAGTTGTTCCTGGCGGAACAGATCCCAGGATTGCCAGTCCATGGCCACCAGATGGGGGTCGTTGGCAGCCTGGTCATTGTATCGGACCAGGCTCCAGCGATTCTGGACAGCCACCAGGCCGCGGTCGCTGGCTTGTTTTTCCAAGTTAATGGCTTCATGGATGCGGTCCGTTGACCAGTTGGAAAGTCCGAAATAGCGGATTTTGCCCTGGCGGCGAAAGTCACGCAGGATCTCAAGCAGGGCTTCGACGGGTTGGCTGGGATCATCGCGATGCAGGTAATACAAATCGATCGTCTCGCGCCCCAGAGTGGAAAGACTGAGGTCGAGCTCGGCTTCGATCTCGTTCCGATCCATGTGAGCTGGTGCAAAATCAGCACTCAGCGTATGCCCGCCCTTCGTACTGACCAGCATGTCTTTGGCTGCGGCAGATTCACGCAGCCAGCGGCCGACGATCTGTTCGGCGATGTTCTGATCACCGGGTCGCTGCTTGCAGTAACTATTGGCTGTGTCGAGCAGATTGCCGTCATGCTCAGCAAAGTGGTCCATCAGGCGCAGCGCCTCTGCTTCGGTATGCTGGCAAAAATTCCCGGTGCCCATGACAATCCCCGAGATCCACCAGTCGGTTCCAGGCATTTTCCATTTGCGCATGATGAGTCCTCCCTAATTATGGTAAAGGCAGACAGCATGGTCTGCTGTCTGCCAGTCAATTGAAATCAAATGAATATAACGTCTCATGGGAAACCGCGCCGATTTAGTGCTGCATCCTAAGAGAAAACCAGAGTATGAAGACTAGAATCAGGCTTTGCCGTCGCAGCCGAGGACATTGGTAATCTTGCGGGCAACCATGTCTTTGATCGCTTTGCGAGCGGGGGCCAGATACTGGCGGGGATCGAAGTGACCTGGATTGTCAGCGAAGTACTTGCGGATGGTGGCGGTCATGGCCAGGCGCAGGTCGGAGTCGATGTTGATCTTGCAGACGGCGCTCTTGGCAGCCTGGCGGAGCATGTCTTCCGGAATGCCGATGGCGTGGTCCATCTTGCCGCCGTTGGCATTGATCATGTCAACAAATTCCGGGATGACGGAGCTGGCGCCGTGCAGGACGATCGGGAAGCCAGGCAGGCGGCGTTCGATCTCTTCGAGGATATCGAAGCGCAGCTGGGGCTTCTGGCCGGGTTTGAACTTGAAAGCGCCGTGGCTGGTGCCGATGGCGATCGCCAGGGAGTCGCAGCCGGTGCGGGTGACGAAGTCAACGACCTGGTCGGGATTGGTGTAGGAGGCATCCTCAGCAGAAACATTGACGTCGTCTTCGACGCCGGCAAGGCGGCCGAGTTCGGCTTCAACGGTGACGCCGCGGGCATGGGCATATTCGACGACCTTTTTGGTCAGTTCGACGTTTTCTTCGTAGCTGTGGTGGGATCCGTCGATCATGACGGAGGTGAAACCGCCGTCGATGCAGTCTTTGCAAAGCTCGAAGGAATCGCCATGGTCGAGGTGGAGGGCGATCGGCAGATCGGTGACCTGGAGGGCAGCTTCGACGAGCTTGACCAGGTAGGTGTGGTTGGCATATTTACGGGCGCCGGCAGAAACTTGCAGGATCAGGGGAGCGTTGAGTTCCTTGGCTGCTTCGGTGATACCCTGAATGATTTCCATGTTGTTGACGTTGAAAGCACCGATGGCGTAGCCACCCTCATAGGCTTTCTTGAACATTTCCGTGGTGTTTACCAGTGGCATAGTAATCTCCTTTACCTGTTTCCATTCACATGGCGTTCGTGGGGGTCAAGACTGCCTGAAAAAGGCGCTGCTTGATGGTCCTTTACCATTTTAGTGGGTTTGCACCCTCCAGTCAACGATAAATCATTTTGCGGCTCATGCCGCCATCAATCACCAGGGTTTGACCGGTGATGAAACCCGCATCTGGACTTGCCAGGAAAAAACAGGCTGCGGCAATATCAGCTGGCCGTCCGATGCGGCCGGCCGGATGCTGGCGATGCTCTTCGTCCGGCCAATGTGCCGGACCGGGCCTGCCCTTCTGCCACTCGGTGGTGTCGATCCAGCCGGGAGCGATGGCGTTGACCCGGATGCCCTGTTCGCCCAGTGAGATGGCCATGGCATGGGTCAGGGCCACCATGCCGCCTTTGCTGGCAGCGTAGCCTTCGGACTGCGGCTCGGACTGGTAAGCACGCGTCGAGGCTAGATCGATCACACAGCCACCGGCCTGGACCAGGGATTCTTTCAGCAGGCGTGTCAGATGAAAGGGTGCGGCCAGGTTGACCGCCAGAACCTGGTCGAAAGCTGCTGGATCCTCGCTGAACAGATTGGCAGAATGCGCGTTGGCGATCGCAGCATTGTGGATCAGGATAGACAGACCGGATGGAGCCAGGGCCCGGGTTTGCTGAGCCAGTTGGACGATCTGGGCCTGGTCAGACAAGTCTGTCTGAATGAAATGGGCCTGTAGTCCTTGTTCGGACAGGATCGCCAGCGTCTCCTCCCCCGCCTCCTGGTCGCGGTCAGCCAAGATGACCTGCGCCCCTGCCTGGGCGAAGCTCAAGGTCAGGCAACGGCCGATGCCCGCGGCGCCACCGGTGATGAGGACGGTGGCACCTGAAAAATCAGGCTGGTAAGCGGGTGTCAGCAACCGTTCCGCGGTACTCACAGGGCGCGCAGCTGGGCCAGACGTTCGCTGGCATTGTGCAGCATCGCCGTGTAGCGGCTGATCTTTTCGCGTTCAGCATCGATCACCTTCGCCGGCGCCTTGGCGACAAATTCCGCATTGTCGAGTTTGGCACTGACGCGGGCCACCTCGTTTTCGAGGTTGGCTTTTTCCTTCTCCAGCCGTTCGATTTCCTTGCCCAAGTCGATCAGATCGGTCAGGGGGATGAAAATCTCGCCAGCCGTGAAAATGGCCGTAACGGCGGTCGAGGGGATATCGGTCTTGTCGGCCTGAGTCTTGACCGACTGCACACTGGCCAGACGTTGCAGGAAAGCTTCGCTATCTTCAAACATGCGGCGGGTGGCCTCGTCGGGCGATACGACGATGATGCTGGCTTTTCTGGACGGCGGGACGTTCATGTTGGTGCGCACGTTGCGGATTTCGCGGATCGCATCCATCAGGATGGCCATTTGGCGCTCAGCCTCCGGGAAGTTCAGGGTGCTGTCCGGGACGGGCCAGTCGCTGACCATGATCGATTCGACTGGCTGGATCAGGTGGCCGTGGATCGCTTCGGTGACGAAAGGCATGAACGGGTGCAGCAGACGAAGGGCTTCGACCAGTACCTGGTTGAGGACTGACTGGGCGACCAGGCGGCCGTGCGAATCTTTTTCATTCAAGCGCGCTTTGGCGATCTCGATGTACCAGTCGCAGTACTCTTCCCAGAGGAAACTGTAGATCTTGGACAGGGCAACGCCGAGGTCGTAATTGTCAAGGTTGGTCATCACTTCGGTTTTCAACGTCTGGAGCCGCGAGAGGATCCAGCGGTCTTCGAGGGTGTAGTCATCGGACGAGACCGCAGAGAAATCCATCTTGTCGTCAAAATTCATGACCACAAAGCGGAAGGCATTCCAGATCTTGTTGATGAAATTGCGGCCGGCCTCGATTTTCTCTTTGGAAAAACGCAAATCGTTGCCGGGGGCATTGCCGGTGACCAAGGCATAACGCAGCGCGTCAGCACCGAGTTCGTCGATGATTTCGAGCGGGTCAATGCCATTGCCCAAGGATTTGGACATCTTGCGGCCCTTTTCGTCGCGGACAATGCCATGGATGAAGACGGTGTGGAACGGGGTCTGGCCGGTGTGGGCCAGGCCGGAGAAAATCATGCGCGCGACCCAGAAGAAAATGATGTCGTAACCGGTGACCAGGACGCTGGTGGGATAAAAATACTTCAGATCCTCGGTGTCATGGGGCCAGCCGAGGGTCGAGAACGGCCACAAGGCAGACGAGAACCAGGTGTCAAGAGTGTCTTCGTCCTGGACGAGGTGGGTGCTGCCACAGTCTGGGCAGACCGCAGGCATTTCGCGGGCGACGATGGTGTGGTCGCAGCCCTGGCAATAGTAAGCCGGGATGCGGTGGCCCCACCAGAGCTGGCGGGAAATGCACCAGTCGCGGATGTTCTCCATCCAGTTGAAATACGTCTTGTCGAACCGTTCCGGTACAAAACGGGTCTCTTTGCTTTTGACAACCTCAATGGCAGGCTCGGCCAGGGGTTTCATTTTGACAAACCACTGGAAAGACACGCGCGGTTCGACCACGGTCGAACAGCGGTAGCAGGTGCCAACATTATGCTTGTGTGGCTCGGTTTTTTCCAGAAGGCCCTGGGCTTCGAGGTCGACCAGAATCCGTCTCCTCGCTTGTTCACGAGTCAGTCCGGCATAGGTCCCGCCGTGCTCATTAATGTGGGCGTCTTCGGTCAGGACATTGATCACCGGCAGGTTATGGCGCAGACCGACTTCGAAGTCGTTCGGATCATGCGCCGGGGTGATCTTGACGACACCGGTGCCAAATTCGCTCTCGACATAGGTATCGGCGATGATCGGGATGGTCCGGCCGGTCAAGGGCAGGATGACGTGCTGGCCGATCAGGTGCTGGTAGCGTTCGTCGTCAGGATGGACGGCTACGGCCGTATCACCGAGCAGCGTTTCAGGGCGGGTGGTGGCCAGGACGAGGTAGCCCTCCCCTTCCACCAGCGGATAGCGCAAGTGGTAGAAATGGCTGTTCTTTTCTTCATATTCGACTTCGGCGTCGGAAATGGAAGTCAGGCAAGTCGGGCACCAGTTGATGATTCGCTCACCGCGGTAGATCAGGCCCTTTTCAAAAAGGCGGATAAAGACTTCCTGGACGGCATCTGAGCAGCCCTCGTCGAGGGTGAACCGTTCGCGGCTCCAGTCACAGGAGGAACCGAGGCGCTTGAGCTGCTCGATGATCCGGCCGCCGTACAGGCGCTTCCATTCCCAGGCACGCTCGAGAAATTTCTCCCGGCCGAGGTCCTCTTTGCTGATGCCTTCCTGACGCATGGCTTCGACGATTTTGGCTTCGGTGGCGATCGAAGCGTGGTCGGTGCCAGGCAGCCAGAGAGCAGCATAGCCCTGCATGCGCTTGAAACGGATCAGGATGTCTTGCAGCGTGTTGTCCAGGGCATGGCCCATGTGCAATTGGCCGGTGATGTTCGGCGGCGGGATGACAATGGTGTATGGTTTTTTGGCCGGATCCGGCTGAGGGGTGAAATAACCCTTCTCCAGCCAGTTCTGGTAGATCGGGCCCTCCATCACCTGCGGTTCAAAAGCTTTCTGGATTGAATCAATACGCGGCATATGCTCCTCCTGTGACCTGAATGATTGTGGTGTCCGACCTGAGTGGTTGTGGTATCAGGCACCTCGCTGGGAAATTTTCCAAATTTCTTGGCGAAGCACCTGAGTGGTTGTGGTGTCAGGCACCTCGCTGGGAAATTATCCAAATTTCTTAGCAAGGAGCCTGACACCACGATAAACAAAAAACCTTCCGCCAGTCCGGGTTTATCCCGAAACAACTGGACGAAAGGTTTGTCTTCCGTGGTACCACCAGTTTTCCCTGCCAGATCTTGCCAGCTTGCCGCTGGTCAAAAGGCAGGGCACTTTGCAGCCGTCTTGTTACGCGCGGCCTGACGCTTTGCTCCCGGGCGACCTTGGGCCATTCACACTCCGGCAAAATCTCGCAGCACTCCAATTGGATTTTGCTCTCTGGCGGGGATTGTGGCCTACTCCTCCCGATCAAGGCAGGGAAATTGGCTTCATCTTACACAATGAAGGCCTAACTTGCAAGCTATGACAACGTTTCCCAGCTCAGGCCTGGCGAATGTTGTCGAGATAGATCTGGCCGCGCCCGGCTTTGTCCTGAAGCACCAGCTGGATCCGGATCACCTGAGCCAAGTCGATCTCCTGGGCGAAGGGCTGCAGGTCAAAGGTGAGAGTTTGCCAGCGCAGGGCTGGAATGATTTTCTGGACAGCCGTCTCGATTTCCCTGGCACCCGGTGCGACAATTGCCATGAGTTTCAGGGAAAGGCCTTTTTCCTTCAGATCGGGGTTGAAGACATCCAGCACCAGCTTGGGGGATGTCGAGAGGTCCATGGGTGGGAAGTCAGAAGGCCGGTCGATCCAGGGGCCGAACACGATATTCTGGCAAGAATCCATCTGGTAACTCAGACTCAAAGACCCCTCACCTTCTGACTTGTTGGCTTTTTCGAGCCGGAACTTGATTGCACCGGCAAAGACTTGCCATTCGGCTGCGTCATCACAGTGCATCCACTCCCTGGGCAGAGCATAAACCGAGTCTTCCTGGTCGGAACGGAACGGGACGATCGGCAGATGGTCTTTGCTGATCAGGTTGGCGCGTTCATGGGGGTCGAAGAAGCCATAAGTGACCGCAACGGGATTGGGAACCGCTTCATGCCAGACCATGACCCGGACGCCGTAGAGGACTTTGGCCTGAGCTTCGCGGAAAACCCGGTCCGGGCCACAGATGGTAAAGCCGCGCAACCGGCTGTCGTCCCGCGTCAGGCGCAACCCCTCGCCAATATTGGAAAAAGTCAGCATCAGTTTGCCACCCACCAGTTCGATGCTTTCACATTCGGGGGCGGATGTGGGTGCCTTGCGCTGGTACAGCAAGCCGAGACAAACCAGGCGCAGCCGCCCGGCCAGCGTTGCCAGTGGCTGGGCCGGTTGGAGGCCGGACACTGGGACAAGGGCTGTCGGTGCGGCCAGATGGTGGCGGACATACGTCAGTGCCTCATTGCCCAGGGTCTGTTCGTAAAAAAGGCGCTGGCCAGCAGCATACGTCGGCAGATGGAACAAGATGAACGCAGGCTCAGTTCCAGATCCGGCTTTGAGGTCCGAGCGCAGGGCAGTTGCCAGTTTCATCAGGCCTTCCTGGAGCTTGTCCGGCCGGTCCGAATCCTTGGGATGACCGGACCAGACGATGGCACAAACTCCAAATCCCTTAAGACCAGCCAGGCGGCGGAAAAGTCCTTTGCGGGTGTCCGGCAAAAAATCGCGCAGGCGGCGACCGGGCGCATCCAAAAGAAGCAGGCCGACTGGGACATGGATATCAGGCAGGATATCCCGGCCAAAATGCTGGGCCAACGCAGTAAGACACCATCCCTGTCCTGGTCCGGACGGTTCAAAATGAGCCTGGCTGGTCCAGACCGTTTCTGCATCGGGCGCCAGGATGTCCAGCTGGCGCAGATAGGGCTGCATGGCTGGAACAGTCCCGGTATGCGAAGGTTCTGAAGATGAAGCCCATTCTTGCCCGGGCCACGGGAGTTCCCCCACAAACAAGAAGATATCACCGACCAGGATCTCCTTAAGACAGGTCTTGAATGTTCCATCGCTGATCATCAGTTCACAAGGGTCGAAAGAGGCCTCAAAAGCTGGCAGCTCCACGCTGAAGGCACCTTTTGGGTCACAGGCTACCGTTGCCGTGAAAAGGGTGCCATAGCGGGGATCATGTGGGGAGACAGACTGCGGGTCGAGCGGAAGCCGGGTCCATTCGACCGTGAGGGCACTGCCTGGCCCGGCATGTCCAGACAGGGTGATTCTGGTTTGCTGCTGCCAGACCATGCCGGTCTGGAAAATGTGAGGCAATGTGATCCAGGAAGTCATGCTTATTCCCCTAAGCTGTCAAAAATTATCCGTCCCACGCCCGATCCGGACGCCAGTATGATATCTGTCTCTATGGATTCCGGCAGTGCTTCTGAGTCTTTGCTACGGCAGATTCTCAGCACGCGTCCAGCGTCTACCAGCTTATGATACGGCGATTCCAGACGCAGGCGGTATTCGTTTTTGATCACTGGCCGGCAGGGCAGGCTGAAACCGGGCGTGTAGACCGGATGGCTGGTCACACCGGCAATCTGGCCATATTGCTTGCGGTCAGAGTCGGCAAAAGCCTTGGCCACGAGGGGATCGGAATCGGCCAGCAGCAGAAAGGTCAAGCCATGCTGGTCTGAAGCATCGGAACAGGCCTGCTGCATCATCTGCACAATTTCCAGACCCAGTCTTTCAGCTTCGCGACTCTGGCCGTGGTGACGTCCAACCAGTGATACCAGGGTTTCAGCAAGCCCAGTCAGTCCGATGGACAGGCTGCCTCTGGCCAGTTGGCTGGCGAGCGTTGAGGCATCATCCAGTCCAATATCATCTGCTGGTTCAATCTGGCCATAGAGGAAGGGAAAATTGCCCCGGCTAAGGGACTGTAGCGTCTTGTATCGCTCAAGCAGCGAGTCGATGGCCAGTCTGAGCAGATGTTCCAGGCGGTGGTAGAACAAATTGAGGTCATTACGGGCCAGGATGGCACAGCGGGGCAGGTTGATCGTAACAGTGGCCAGGTTGGTCATGGGCGGATCCGCAAAGGCGAATTCCGGTTGTCCTGTCTGGGCGCAGCAGTGGCAAGCCAGCTGGAACAGATCATAATTCGGGTCCTGCGGCAGCAGATTGACCCCCGCAGCGAGGCGGTAAATCAAGCGTGGCTGACTATTCAGCGGCGAGTTTGACGGAGTATGCGGTGAAACTTTCCCTGCTGCCTCGAGCAATTTCCGGGTCACCAGCTTTCCATCAGGATCTGTTTCCAGACCAAACAGGATGCAGGTCTGGCTCCGTCCGGACTGGGACTGGAAGCTCTGGGTCTTGAACTGGTTGAGCACGGCATCCATGGCCTGGTACGTTGCCAGGGCAGTGTCCTCTTCAGCAAGGACACTGGCTTGCTCTGGAGGTAGCCAGTTGCCTGATCTGGCCACCAGGCGTTGCCGGGTCGCCCGGACACCATCCGCCATAACCCGGTCGAAATGCAAAAGGTACACACTGCCACTGATTTCCTGCCGGATACTGGTGACAGCAACACCCGCCAGAGCTGCAAAGCTTCTGATGTCGGAAGGCTGGCGGATGCTGGCCAGGCCACTGCAAAAACCGCCGGCAAAAAGAGGCCGCAAATCGACGGGATGATCGGCAAATGTCAGGGCGTATGATTCGAGTTGGTGGATGAAAAGATCCAGATTCTGATGGGCCTGACTGACAGCAGGCGACAGCACATAGAGCAAATTATAGGAACAAGCACCGGTCCGGCCGTAATTCTTCAAGTGGTCACCGGCGGTCAGCGGCAGCTTCTCGACTGACGGCACCAGTCCGGATGCAGCTGGTCCCTTCCCGGTAGCTGACTGGGGGTTCATGGCATGGAAAGCCTGCATCAGGTGGGTCTTCATCTCGCGCACGCGGGTCCGCTGGGATCGGTACAGGATATAGCGCTTGGCAGTTTCCGGAAAACCAGTTTCCATCAGGACTTGCTCAACCGTGTCCTGGATTTGTTCGATCGATGGACAGCGCTGGCCTGTCTGGTCAATCCGCTCAGCCACCACGGTGGCAAGCTCCATGCTGGTCTGGCTTCTGGGCTGGGCCGGGTCCTTGATATTGGTTTCGGTGGAGGCATCGAGCGCCTTGTGGATGGCACTGGCGATTTTCTCAATGTTGAAAATGACTTCTCGTCCATCCCGTTTGATGACTCTGGTGATCATGGCGCTTCTCCTTGCCGCTGATTTTCCATTGTCCAAATAGTTCTTGACCGGTCTTATTTCAATGTAGCGGTCTTTTCAGGGAGCGTCAACTTGAATGATTCAACCTGCTTACGGCACCTGGCGCACGAGTTCAAAGAGGCCTAATCTGGTCAGGCCGCCAAGGGTGATCTTGCCCCGGTCTTTTTTAAGTTCAGAGCTGAAAAAACGGACCAGCTCTGCCCGGTCTTCTGCGCTGTGCAAGCGGATGAAATCGACCACGACGATGCCTGCCTGATTTCTCAAGCGAAGCTGGCGGGCGATTTCAACGGCAGCCAAGAGGTTAGTCTTCACACGCAGGTCTTCAGGATCACGTGCCTGGGCCTTCTTCGTGTTGACGTCAATCACCAGCAGGGCTTCGGTCTGGTCAAAGGAAATGCTGGCGCCGTTTTTCAAATGCACCTGGCGGCGGTTGACCTCCTGGGCCAGATTGCCCAGGCGAAAAGCCGCAACCAGGTCGAACGATTCAGGGCACAAGGTCAGGACCGGGCGCAGGGCTGGCCAGCGTTCCTGGACCAGTGTGTCCAACTGAGTGAATAAATCGATGTCGTTGCATTGGATGGACCTGAGGTCAGGCCGGGCCCAGTCCATCAGGGCAGCTGCACAGACAGTCCGTGGCCGCCAGATCAGGCGTGGGACCGGTCCGCCAGCCTTGGCAGCAGAGCACACCGTGGCATGAACAGATTCGAGCCAGGCGGTCTCGCCAGCCAGCAAAAAGTCCTGATCCGGGGCTGGTGCAAGGCCCAGTTTGCTGCGCCGGATGATCCGCTCCGGGTCCGGCTCATAGACCGCAAAAAGGCCCGGATACTGGAGCCGCGTGGTCACAAGATGGCCCTTGGCGGTGTCTGCTGCTGGATGCGGGCTCGTGATCAGGCGCCGGATTTGGACCAGGATGGTCTGGCCGGGCTTGCTGCCAGGCGGGACTTCCCGGTGCGGCAACAGGGCATTTTCCTCTTCACCGATGGCTATGAAAGCCCCCAGGGCCCGGTCAATCGATTCGATCCGGCCCTCGAGGATGTCCTGGCGCCGGGCAGTGGTGTCCGGCAATGGCCGGATCCACTCGACCGGTTGACCGTCCTCGACCAGGACAGCCTGGGGCCATCCGGCTGGATCACGGCAGATCACAAGGTCCTGCACCATGGTTCTTACAGGCTGTCCGAATCGAGGATCAGAGCAAGGCGGGTGACTGCGCAGTCGGCAGCAGCCGCTGCTGGCAATTCACCGTAGGTTTCCAGGGCTTTGAGGAAAAGGTCTGGGCGCAGATTCGCTGAACTGCCAGCTTTGACCCGCATCTCGAGGCAGTCCGGCCCTTTGAGCTGGATCTTTTCGATCAGGGGGCGGATGTCCACATCAACCATTTTGCCCTTGCTGAATTTTTCGACCACCAGGGGCTGGGTATTGGCAATCCGGGCGACCGCTTCCGCCAGCCCTGGTGTTTCCAGCCGGTATTCTGCGGCCCGGACCAGGCTCATCAAACTGGCTTTGACCGGAGCAACCCGGCTGGCGGCAAGAATCGCAAATCCAGTCGGCAAGCAACGATTCAGCCGGTCCATCAGCTCGGCAGGATCGAGATCTTCCGTCAGGGAAATATCGAGATAGTCGCCGGCAGTGGCGAGACCGACACTGATCGGCAGGGCAAAGGTCATCTGCGGGCGCGGATTGTAGCCCTGGGACCAGCAGATCGGCAGATCAGCCCGGCGGATCGAGCGTTCAAAGGTGCGCATCATGTCGAGATGGGCCAGCCAGATTGCCGGTTCCTGGCGCGAGAAACGCAGGCGGATGATGAAGGTCTCACTCATAGCAGACACCTCCGCCGAAGCACTGGGCGCCGCAAGCGGAGCATTGCTCGCGGCATTCGGGGGTCGTCTGGGCAGCGATGGCCTGCTGATATTCGGACCAGAGGAACTCCTCCGTCACGCCGCAGTCAATGTGGGACCAGGGGAAAACCTCCTGGCGCGTCCGCTCGCGGCGGGCGTAAAAGTTCGGGTCGAGACCAGCTTTGGCCAGGCAATCGAGCCAGAGGTCGAATTTGAACTGCTCATCCCAGGCATCAAACCGGGATCCGCCCAAAAACGCTGCTTCGATGACAGCTCCCAGGCGACGGTCGCCACGGGCCAGCACACCCTCGATGTAGGACTGCTTCGGTTCATGCCATTTGTAGCGGACCGACCGGCTGTGGCGCAGCAGGTCCTTCAGGTGCATCTGGTGGCTTTTCATCGTTTCTGTGTCCGCCTGGGGCGACCACTGGAAGGGCGTGAAAGGCTTGGGGATGAACATGGCCGTGCTCAGCGACAGTTCCAGCCGTTTGGGCCGTTCGAAACGCGGCAAAGACTGGTACAGTTTCTCGATGGCCTGGGCCAGGTGGGCGATGCCCTCGACATCCTCGATCGTTTCGGTCGGCAAGCCAAGCATGAAGTAGAGCTTGGCTCCGCTCCAGCCCCCACGCAGGGCCAGTTCCATCGCCTTTAACAGGTCTTCCTCGGTGATGTTCTTGTTGATGACATCCCGGAGACGCTGCGTGCCCGCTTCCGGAGCAAAGGTCAGGCCGCCTTTCCGGGTGCTGGAGGCTTTCTCCATCAGTTCAAGCGAAAAATTGTCCAGCCGCAGCGAGGGCAACGACAGGCTGGTATGGTGGGGCGTCAGTTCACAGAGCAGGTCATCGGTCAGTTCCGACAAGGCGCTGTAGTCCGAGGTAGACAAGGATAGCATGCCGACTTCGTCATAGCCGGTGTTTTTCTCCATCTCCAGAGCCTGGCTGACCAGGGCAGATGGTTTTTTCTCGCGCACCGGGCGGTAGATCATGCCGGCCTGGCAAAAGCGGCAGCCACGTGTGCAACCGCGGAACAATTCGAGGAAGATGCGGTCATGGACGATCTCGGTGTTGGGGACGATGCTTTTTGTCGGGAAATAAGCCTGGTCGAGATCAAGGACGATCCGCTTGCGGATGGACGCCGGGATGCCGGGCCGATTGGGCTGGATCGCCGCGATCGTGCCATCAGGCTGGTAGGTGACGGTGTAGAAAGACGGCACATAGACGCCTTCGATCTGGGCGGCTGCCTGTAGAAAGCTCTCGCGGGTGCGGGCATCGCCGCTGGCTTTCCAGTCCAGGTAGCAGTCAACGATTTCGCCCAGGACTTCTTCGCCTTCGCCAATGATGACCAGGTCGAAAAAGTCAGCCATCGGTTCGATGTTGTAGACGACGGGTCCGCCCGCCATGACAAAAGGATCCTGGAGTGTACGATCGGCGGTGCGCAAAGGCACCCGACCGAGATCGAGCATCTCGAGCACGGTCGTGAATGCGAGCTCATACTGCAAAGTGAAGCCCAGGAGATCGAACTCATTGAGCGGGGTGCGAGACTCAAGTGAAAACAAGGGCAAGCCTTCGCTGCGCATACGGTCGGCCATGTCGGTCCAAGGCGCGAAGACGCGTTCGCACCAGACCTCTTGCCGCTCGTTGAGCAGATGGTAGAGGATGCGCAGAGCGAGGTTGGACATGCCGATTTCATAGGTATCGGGGAAACAGAAGGCATAGCGCAAGAAAGGCCGGAGCGCCTGTTCAGCTGCCTCCGGCACGATCTTTGTCATGCTGTTCCATTCCCCACCAGTATAGCGCGCCGGTTTTTCGACCGACGCCAACAGATGACGGGGCAGGTTGACAATTGACATGAAGGGTGTACTTATCCTTTCAGGCGCGCTTCGAGTTCTGCCTTGCGCGCTTCAAAGCCCGGTTTTCCGAGCAGGGCATACATGTTCTTTTTGTAGTCTTCGACACCGGGCTGGTCAAAGGGATTGACCGCCAGGAGGTAGCCGCTGATGCCGCAGGCTTTTTCGAAGAAATAGACCAGCTGGCCGAGGTTGTACGCATCAAGTTCCGGGGCGACGATCCGGAAATTGGGCACGCCGCCGTCAACATGGGCCAGGACCGTGCCCTGGGCCGCCTTGTGGTTGACTTCGTCCATGTCGAGGCCCGAGAGGAAGTTGAGGCCATCCAGGTTTTGCGGATCACGGGGGATCTCGACGCTGCGACGCGGCTTAGCGACATCGATCAGGGTCTCGAAGAGTTGGCGCTGGCCATCCTGGACATACTGGCCCATCGAGTGCAGGTCGGTCGAATTGTCGACACCAGCCGGGAAAATCCCTTTGCCATCCTTGCCTTCGCTCTCGCCGAACAGTTGTTTCCACCATTCGGTGAAAAAGTGCAGGCTGGGCTCGTAATTGACCATGATTTCAATGTTGTACCCTTTGCGGAGCAGGACATTGCGTGCGGCAGCATACTGGTAGCAGGCATTTTCGGAAAGTTCCGGGTTGCGGAACTCCTTCATGGCGTCCTTGGCCCCGTTCATAAGCTCACGGATGTCCACACCGGCAGCAGCGATCGGCAACAGGCCGACAGCGGTCAGGATCGAGTAGCGGCCACCAACGTCATCCGGCACGACGAAGGTCTCATATCCTTCACCGTCAGCGAGGCCTTTGAGTGCACCACGGGCCTGGTCGGTCGTGGCATAGATGCGGGAGCGGGCACCTTCTTTGCCGTATTTCTCTTCCATGTAGGCTTTGAAAATCCGGAAAGCGATCGCCGGCTCAGTGGTCGTGCCGGACTTGGAGATGACATTGACTGAGACATCCTTGCCCTCGAGCAAGTCAAACAGGTCGGCCAGATAGGTCGAGCTGATGGAATTGCCGGCAAAAATGATCTGTGGTCCTTTGCGCTGGCGTTTGGAGAGCAGATTATTAAACGAGTGGGTCAGCAGTTCGATCGCGGCTCGGGCGCCGAGATAGGAGCCGCCGATGCCGATGACGATCAGGACGTCGGAGTCCTTGCGAATCTTGGCGGCAGCTTTGCGGATACGGGCAAATTCCGTTTTGTCATACTTGGCCGGCAGGTCGACCCACCCGAGGTAGTCGTTCCCGGGGCCGCTTTTCTGGTGCAGCTGGACATGGGCGACGGTGACCTGGGGTGCGATGTAGTCCAATTCTTCCTGGCGCAGAAAGCCCAGGGCGTTGCTGTAGTCAAAATGAAGCATAAGGATCCTCCTTAAAAAATCGCCGCGGCTGGCAAGTCAGACCGCGGCTCTTGCAAGAACAGTATAAGATAAAATTGTCGTTTCACGCAAGAATTACGCGCTATTTAGTCCAGTTTTTGCGCATAAATGAGGACTGGCTGCGGTCCTTGAAGATCGAAAGCAGCCACACAGTTTCCTGCCGGCAAGATCTGGGCCAGACTATTTTCCGGTATCCGGGTTTTGTACATGCTTTTCACGGCGGGAAGTGGGACGGGCTTGTCAAGTACATACTGTTCGCTCCGGAACCGGTTCAGGCGCGGGTACAAATCCCGGACCTGTTCGCGCACGCTTTTGAGCAGTTGGCGGCTGTCCTCTCCGGTGCGATTTTCCAGGGTATCAAGAAATTCAGGCTGGTCCTTGGCTCCCTGAAGCAAATAGTCCAGCTTGAGCCGGGATAGGAAGACAACCTGCTCTGCCGGTGCCAGGTGAGCCAGTCCGAAATCAAGCAGGAATCTGGCCCGCGAGACCGGGCTGGTCTTGAGGTCGAACCAGCCGGCTGAGCGATAGGCTGCGGCCAGAGCCTGGAAAAACGCATAGGGAGAAAGGCTGCAGCCTGGGAAATGGCCCGCCAGCCAGGGCAGACTGACCGCATACTTGCCGCTGTTGAAGTACAGGTCGAGAACGGTTTCGATGTCTTTGAGCTGGGCCAGGTCGCCAAAGGTCATGGCGTCAGAAGCCAGGATTTCGTAGGGCGGTTCCTGGGACCATTTGAATCCCAGTGAAACAGCCTGGTGCGCCATCGGGCTGCCAGGCAGGACTTTGAGGAATCCCAGCTGCAGGTCATGAGGCTGCAACAAAAAAACGTCATTGAAAGAGCGGGCAAATTGTTGCGGTGTCTCCGATGGCAGTCCGGCGATCAAATCCAGGTGGAGGTGGATCGCCGCCTGATGGCGCAGCTGAAGGACTGTGTCCTGAAGGCGCGGCCAGTCGCAGGGACGGTGGATTGCTTCCAAAACAGCGGGCGTCGTGGTCTGGACGCCGATTTCGAACTGGATCAGGCCGGGCGGGGCGGTAGCCAGCAGTTCAAGGTCATCGGGGTCGAGCCGGTCGGCCATGATTTCAAAATGGAAATTCGTCCTGAACGGTTGCTGCCGGTGGCGCTCGATCAAAAAGTGCCAGATCGCCCGGGCCCGGGCCGGCTGGATATTGAACGTGCGGTCGACCAGCTTGACTTGACGCAGGTCGGCAGCGATCAGGCGGGAAAAAGCCGCCTCGACCCACTCAAGCGAGGCCAGCCGGACTGTCTTGTCGAGAGATGACAGGCAATAGGTGCAGCCATAGGGGCAGCCACGTGACGTCTCGAAATAGAGCAGGCGGTCTTTGAGCTGGCATAGTTCATGATCGGTGTAAGGGAAAAGCCACTCTTGCGCGGACAGCAAGGGGGGTGGCGGATTGTGCCGGACCTGTCCTTCTTCGTCCCGGAAGACCAGTCCGGAGATGGTTTCCGGGTCAAAACCGGGGCTGGAAAAAGCGGCCAGAAAGGCGGCAAAAGGCTGTTCGCCTTCGCCGGCCAGGATCGCACTGACAGCAGGGTGGCCCAGTAGAATGGCTGTAGCATCCTGGCTGGCTTCGGGACCACCCCAGAGGATCGTGGCACCAGGCCGGACCTGGGCCAGTTCATCCGACAGGCGTTCGGTCAGGCGGCGATTCCAGATCGAACAGGAAAACGCGTACAGATCCGCGTCCAGCTCATAGAGTCGCTGGAGCAGCTGAGACGGCTGATCATTGATCGTCCATTCATGGAGGGTCAGCTGGTGAGCTGGGTAGCCTTGGGCAACGGCCCACTGGCGCAGCTGGCGCAGAGCCAGGCTGGAATGGGCGAACTGGGCGTTGAGCGTGACCAGGGCTACGTGTGGGCGGGGATGATCGCTCGCAAAAACGGTGTGCAGAGGCTCCTTCACGAGGAACTCGCCCCTGAGGGTGGTGCGGGCGTTTCCCTGGCGATGGTCCGGGCGACGCCGCGATCCAGCGCGGTGATCAAGACCAGGGTACCGGTTTCCAGGCGCTGGTTGCTGCTGGCATGAAGCTGGACTGCCTTGCCCTCGGCTGTGCACAGGATCCGGCCGCTATGCCCAGGCCGGATGGTCCGGATCACGCGGGCTTCCTGCCCGATTAAATCCAGGTCGGTCTGGGCAGCCTTGCGTCGGGCCAGTCGCGTCAAAATGCGCAATAGCAGCCAAGTGACAACGTAAAGGACCGCCAGCACAGAAAGGGTGCGGACGATCCATTTCAAAAGCCAGGTCAATTCTGAAACTGAAAGGTCCATCAGTCGTTTGCTTCACCCAAAACCTGGATCAGGTCAGGATCCTCGGCATTGTTAACGATGTTGCACTTTTGTTCGCGATAGAACATGTAATGGTCAATGATGCGCTGGGTCAGTTTCTCACCCGGAATCACCAGCGGGATGCCCGGCGGGTAGATCATCAGGGACTCGGCGCAGATTTCACCGACGGCATCTTTGATCGGGATGATCCGTTTCGGGCTGTAGTAGGCATCGCGTGGAGAAACAACCGACATCGGGCGCTCGGTCATCCATTCGATCTGCTCGAGTTTGAGGGGTTTGTTCTGGCCGGCATAGCGGTGGGAAATGGTCCTGAGGCCAGCAACCAGCTGGTTGACCGTCTGCTGGTCATCACCGATTCCGACCACAGCCAGGACCACGTAGGTCTCGGCCAGCTCGAGCTGGATGCCAAACTCATTCTTCATGATGTCATACACTTCGAAGCCCGTCAGGCCGAGGTCATTGACCCGGATGACAATTTTCGTTTCATCGTAGTCGTAGATGCCGTGGCCATCGACATCGTCACTGGTGATCACATGCAGGCCCGGCATGGCGGCAATTTCAACCTTGGCCTTTTCGACGATGTTGAGGATATCCTCATAGATCTCCTGACCGTTGAGCACGAGATTGCGGCGGGCCAGGTCAAGACTGGCCATGAGAAGGTAAGATGCGCTCGTTGTCTGCATCAGGTTGATCGTCGTGCGGACCTGGCTATAGCTGATCTCGCGCTCATTCAGGAGCAAAACGGAACTTTGGGTCAGCGAGCCGCCGGTTTTGTGCAAGCTGACTGTCGCCATGTCCGCGTAGAGGGTCGAGGCATTGTCCGGAAAATCTGGATGGAACGGGAAATGGGCTCCATGGGCCTCATCCACCAGGACCATGATGTGGTGACGGCGGCAGAGCTTGATAATCGCCTGCAGGTCGGATACGACGCCGTAATAGGTCGGATTGATCATGAACAGGGCTTTGGCATCCGGATTGTCAAACACTGCTTTCTTGACACGCTCATAGGAGACCCCGTTGGCGATGCCGTATTCGAGGTTGACTTCCGGTTCGATGAAAATCGGGATCGCACCGCTCAGGATGACGGCGTTGATCGCCGATTTGTGGACATTTCGCGGCATGATGATCTTGTCCTTGGGTCCGCAGGCTGTCATGATCATGGCCTGGATTCCGAAGGTCGAACCATTGACCAGCATGAAGGCATAATCGGCATCATACGCCTCAGCCAGCAGCTGCTCTGCTTCAAAAATGATGCCGTCCGGATTGGACAACATATCCAGTTCACGGGTCGAATTGGCATCGAGCCGGATGATCTTTTCACCAAAATACTCGCCAAGACCGGAGCGCAGGCGCTTTTTATGTCCGGGGACATCGAAATGGACGATGTCCTTCTGCGAATATTGTTCCAGGGCCTCATAGAGGGGCGCTCTGGCATGCCTGCTTTTCATTGTGCCGCGGCGGGCACGTACCTCTGCCATATGGCATCACTCCTGTCCGTTAAAAGATGCAAACGGATTATAGCATAAATGGGGGGGTGTCCATATTCCCGGAGGGGTGAATTTCCATACCCGGGGCGACACCTTGTGATTATTCGAGCATTTGTTTCAACCGTGCCGGGCTGATGACCTCGATCCGGCCACGGCCCAGCTGGACAGCCCCTTCCGCTTTCAGTTCACCCAGCAGGCGCGAGACGACCTCGCGGGCGGTACCCAGCTCGACGGCAATTGCCTCGTGTGTGTAGCGGATCGTGCCCGGCTTGTCATGGGTCTGTTCCAGCAGCCAGTGGACCAGGCGATTGTCTGTCCGGTCAAAAGCCACCGCTTCCAAGGTCTGCATGGTCTCGATCAAGTGCGAATACATCGAATTGATCAGAAAATCTTTCCAGGCCAGCTGCTTGTCAAGGATTTCGTGATAGACCTTGGATGGAACCATGAACAGCTCTGCGGCTTCCTCAACCTGGGCCATGGCCGGGAACTCGTCACCAGTCAGCTGACAGGCAATCGAAGCCAGGCAGGTCTCACCCATCAAGGTCCGGTACAAAGTCATCTCGCGGCCATTGGGCGATAATTTGTAGATGCGCAGTACGCCGCTCAGGACAAAGGGCACAAACTGGCACTGATGGCTCTGCTGCATCAACATCTGTTCGTCGGGCAGTTCAGCAATCTGGCCGGCCGAAAACAAGATGTCCCGGTCCTTGGTATTCAATTTGGTCAGGACCGGGAAAAGCCGGTCCAGACGCTGGATTTGCTCTTTGCTCAGCATCCATTCACTCCTGCTGTCATCTGTAGGACTCGTCTGGAAAGGACATAATTGAATGCATTATATCACATGTCAGGATCTGTCCATGTGTAATCCTGTCACAGGTTTTCGTCGCGGCCCGGGCTATACTGTAAGTCATTAGCTCTAGGAGGACACCCATGAAATTTGTGAACATTCGATCGATCTTGATGATCGTCCTGATCCTGACACTGGCTTTGGGCCTGTTAGCCGGTTGTGCCCAGGCCCCGGCCACTGCCGCGCCAACAACGACTGTACCAGCCACAGCTGCTTCTTCCGTTTCAAACGAAGCTGCCCAGGCCGCCACGATCAAAAAAGTCACTGCGGACGAAGCCCTGGCCATCCTCAAGGACCAACCCCAGGCTGTTCTGCTCGATGTCAGGACTGAAGCGGAATTTGCCGAAGGCCATATCGAGGGAGCCCAACAGCTGGCGGTCGAGGAGCTTCTGGATCGCACGGAAGAACTGCCCACAGACAAGTCAATCCCGCTCGTCGTCTATTGCCGCAGCGGCCGGCGGTCGGCCCTGGCCGCAGAACAACTGGCAGAGCTTGGCTACACCACGATCTACGATCTCGGAGGTATCACGAGCTGGCCGTATGAAGTCGTGAAATGAGTTTCTTGCTGTGCTTGTGCAAAATACCTCTCGTACATCACACCTAGCCTTAGAATATGACATCTGATACGATTGTTTTTAACAAATTCAATATTCAGAATTTTGAAAGAGAGTCGTTGAAGGATGCATGTTTTAAAAAACCAAATGGAGTCCGTAGTCAGACAGCAACTGGCAGAGTTGCTGCCCCAGATGGATGTCTGTACTTGCGAAAAATGCCAGCTTGATATTCAAGCACTGGTCCTGAACACTTTGCCCAGCCATTATGTGGTGACAGAAAAAGGCGAAATGATGGCCAGCATCGATCAGACGCTGCCACAAAACCAAGCCGATCTTTTTGCTGCCATCACACAAGCATGTGTTTTGGTCGGCAGCAATCCCCAGCATGATTTGACGTAAGTCAATACACAACACAAAATTTGCATGCTAATAGCCGGGCCAATCCGCCCGGCTATTTTGATCCGCAGGGACCCCGTCCGTTATACGGCAAATATACAGAAATCGCCCGTTTTTTGCATAAATGCCGTATAACGGACGGGGTCCCTATTTTAAATTTCTCGTCGCAATCAGCGTAATGCCAGTGCCCAGGAGGTTTTCGGCGAGGATGTCGCCGATGTGAATGGGGCATGCAAGGTCCAGTCGATGGATAAGGGTGATCATGTCCCAAAGGAGGGCTTTGGGAACGGGCTCGCTGGTCTTGACACTGAGGGGTGTTTGGCTGCCCCGGATAGGGATGAGGGTGGTCAGGGGACGGACCGGGTTGGTGATTTCCTGGCGGGCGTGGCGATCACCGCGCGGACATTGGGCTCCGGAAAACTGCCAGTTGCCGTCAGGACCGCGGGAAACGGTGACCTGGCACCCCATCGGGCAA
The DNA here is from genome assembly GCA_009928985.1 of Clostridia bacterium. Lineage (GTDB taxonomy): Bacteria > Bacillota > Clostridia > Saccharofermentanales > UBA5734 > UBA5734. The sequence goes on along the minus strand of SABL01000002.1, from coordinate 402 downwards.
CCGGTGCAGGTTATGGAAGTGCTGATGTCCAAAGATGCCGTGGCATCCGGGGATTTTTTGTCAGCGGTGTTTGATTTTTCCATATTACACCTCAATCGAGAGCTGCCAGTGGCCAGTCGCGCCATCGGGCCAGTGGCTGGCCGGGATTTCCAGGCGGGCTTCTTCGCCCGGAGTGAGGATCCGGCGCTGGCTTTTCAGAACAAGCTGCCCTTTGTCGTCGCGCAGGCAGATGCAGGCAGCCCGGTAGACCCGGGCCGGGCGGAAAGCCAGCCGGATGGTTTCCGGGGCCAGGTCACGCCGGATGAGCTGGGGCACCACGCTGCGGATCCCAGGGCCAGCTTGGACCGGCAAGCTGGACGGCTGCGGGGCAGGCACACCTGGAGCGACTGCAGTCCCTGCCTC
>SABL01000192.1 GCA_009928985.1 Clostridia bacterium | reverse complement strand
TTTCGAGTGCGGTGCCTTCGGCCACTCAGCCATCTCTCCAGACAACAGCAGAATTATAGCGGAAGCAGTAGATCAAGTCAATTATTTGCCGAAAAAGGGACGGCGTCCCATTTTTGACTGCAGGGCATAGTCGAGCAGGACGCCGGCTTGTTTCAGGGCTTCTGGGTCGAATAGGAGCTGGATGATGCCGGTGAGGTCGCCTTGCTGGATGGCGCTTTCCATGCGGCGGTGGGCGATGGCGGGGCTGGCGGGGCTGAGGGTGCGATCGGGGTTGGCCAGGCCGCCGGGGTGGGGGTTGGGTTCGCTGCCAAAGTAGAGCAGGGCTTGGTCGGGGTAGCGATTGTCGTCGGCGATGACGAACGCGTCAAAGTAGATCAGGAGGGTGTATTCGTCCCAGGCTTCGACGCGCCGGATCCAGTCGGCGTAGCGCAGATAGAAATGGGCCTTTTCTGGTTGGGCGAGGCAATGGCTGCCGATTTTGGCCCGCGCGACCCAGCTGGCAAAGGCTTTGCGTTCGCGATTGCCCAGAATCTGCCAGACAGGGGCAGCACTGCCCGGCGCGCCGCAGGTCCGGTAGAAAACGACATGGGCTCGCTGCTGGACGGTTTCAGGCAGGCCTTCCAACTCGAGGAAATGGCGCATGATCCGGGCCCGGTTTTCTGCACTGGCTGTTTGGAAGATGGTTTCCAGATGGTCGATCGTTTCGCTGAACAGGGGCGCCGTGCCGGCGAGACATGCTTCAGTCAGGACACTGCGGCCAAATGGCCAGGCAGGATCGATCGCACAGCTGGCCATGACCTCTTTGAGACTGGACTGTTTCTGGGCGAGATTTGCAATCAGGCGCCGGCTGGTTGAAGGTCCATGGATTTCGACAAACGACGTGATCAAAGGCAGGTGTGCATGGACGGGGGGCTTGCTGCTGGCTTGCTTGATCGCAAGGATCCCGCACAGGACCGTCAAAGCTTTGCTGAGAAGAGGGTTGGGAAAATGCTGTTGCCAGAGGACCCAGGCTTTGGGGTAGAGGGAGGGGCAGGAGCGTTCGCGCAGGATGATGAGCAGGCGATCGATGGTTTTTGCAGGCAACTCAGCCGATGTGGGCTGGGCCAGAGCGGGAAAAATCAGCTGGACAGCACGGGCTGGCAGATGCTTGGCCAGGTTGATGGCTTCCGCGATCGTACGAGTTTCCTGCACCAGCTCGATCAAATGACTGATCTCATCTGGTTGATCGAGCTCGATGGCTTCGGCGGGATGAGGGAAGCGGGCTGCAATTTTCCCGCGGCTTTGTGCGAGCCGGCTTGGCTGCTGCTGGAACCGATGGGATTCGCTTGAGCTGATGTGAGCTGGACCGATCATCGGAACGTGGCGTTCTGACGCAGGACGGCCGGCAAGGCTTCTACAGCGTCACGGATTTCAGCGGTTGCGTAGGCCAGGCGTTCAACGATATCCGCCAGCCCTTGGTCCATCTGGTCCATGGTCCGGGTCACATAGGTCTCAGATTCCTCGGCAAACTGGGTCAGACTGGCTTTGAGGGTCTCATCCAAGGCGATCAACTGCTGGACCATCTGCTCCTGGTGTCCCGTCAAATCGTGGGTCCGGGCCAGCGCTTCGCTGGAACGCTGCAAGGTCGAGTTGAGCACCTTCTGGTCGGCCTCGAGCTGGTTTCGGGTTTCCACCAAAGTCTGGGCCAGAGTCGCTTCATGATCGGTATAGGCTGCGCCGAGGCGCGTGGCTGTATCGGACAGACGGGCGATCTGCTGGTCAAGTGAGGTGAGATTGGTCTGGAACTGGGATCGAGCGCTGACCAGTTCGTCGAGGGCTGTCCGGATGTCTTTTTGCTGGGCCAGCATCTCCTGACGCACGGTCTCCATGGCGCGGACTGAGAAATCGGTGTAGTTTTTAATGTCGGCCATGGTGCCAGCGAGCTGGGACAATTCGCGGTTGACCGGTCCGAGGTGGGCTGTGATATCAGCTGCCAGCGCGTTGGAAAAGCGACCGGCCAGCTCGGCCATGCCTTGTTCCTGGCGTTCGATCAGGGTGGTCGAGAGGCTATCCAGCAGATGGGTGGCATCGCGCAATGCAGGGGCTACGGTTTCGAACAAGACTTGCTCGACACTGCGCCGAATACCGTTGGCCATGTCACTTTCGGCGAGCCGGGTTGCTGTGGCGTTAAAAGCGTCGAGCGACTGGACCATTTGATGATCATAGTGGAAAAAAGACTCGATCAGCTGGGCGATGCCGGTTTGCTGGCCAAAGACAGGCACCCGCTGTCCAATGACCTGACACAAGTCGGCAAGATCCTGGCGCAGGGATGATTCGGTTGAGTGTGCCTGGATCGCCAGAAGAGCTGAGGTGATGACCCCTGCCAGAGCAGGGATCCAGGGCAGGATCGAGGCCAGTTCAAGATCGGCAATCGGCAATTGGAAGCGCAGAATCAGGGCGATCAGGGCAGCCGTCAGGCCGATGCTGAGCAGGGTCACTGCGGGGCGCAGTTTCAAAGCTGACAGACGCGAGCCACTGGCTAATTTTTCCAATGCCAGTTCCCGCGCAGGATCGGGTAGCCAACGTTGCTGGTAGAGGACATCCTGGTCCTGTTGCAACCGTTCAAAAGCTTGCTGCAGGGCGGGATTTTCTGTCTGTGCGAACAAAGCTGCCACGACAGGGACCTGGTCCAGACCATAGGTAGGTATGGCCTGGATTCTGACGGATAGGCTAGAAAACAGCTGGTGGAATTGGCGCCGGGTCTGGTGATTGATGACCGTGTAAGCCGCCCAGGCCAAGATCATCACCAGTGGAACAAAAAAGGTGATCATGGCATGCAAGATGGGCAGATCCATCGCACCCAGGCGAATCGTTGGCAAGGCAGCAAGCACCATCATGGTTTCCTCCGGCGAATTGAATGATAAAAGGCATCGGGGCTCTGAATCGGGGCAGGGGCGCTGGATCAGGGGTTCAAGGATCTCAGGTCGTCAGAAATGAACAGGCCATCCTTGCGGATCAGTTCGCCGTCGAACCAGATCTCGCCGCCGCCGTATTCCGGGCGCTGGATGCAGACCAGATCCCAATGGACGGTCGATTCATTGCCGTTTGGCGCTTCGTCATAACAGGCGCCTGGCGTGAAATGGAACGAACCGGCAATTTTCTCATCAAACAATGTGTTGCAGAAGGGCTTCTGGATCAGAGGGTTGAAGGCGAGGGA
>SABL01000054.1 GCA_009928985.1 Clostridia bacterium | reverse complement strand
CAGGGAGATCTGGGCAACGACAATGAGCCCCTGGCCCACCGTGTGATCACCTATCTGGACAATCATTTCACCGAAGCGATTTCCCTCGAGCAGCTGGCGGGCTTGTTCAAAGTCAGCACCTATTATCTGGCCCACGTTTTCAAAGACTGCTTTGGCTATTCACCGCTGCAGTATGTCTCACGCCATCGCATCGGCGAGGCCCAGTCCCTCTTGATTTCGACCGATCTGTCTGTGACCGAAATTGCCAGCCGCGTCGGGTACGACAGCCCCAGCCATTTCAACCGACAGTTCAGCAAATACGTCGGCATGCCTCCACGCCGCTACAAAATCAATTATTTCAAGCGCTTCCCGGAACAGTAGAGCAAGAATGATCAAAATACTTTGGCACAGCCGGCTGCAATGCCCTTTTTTCAGGCGTTATCCGTTTTGGGAAAAGCAAGATCCGGCAAGAATATTTCTTCCTTGCGGCCTATAATCAAAGATAAACACCAAAGTAACCCAAGGAGGATTTGCATATGAAGAAAATCAAGATCGGTTCGGTTGGCCTGGGCCGCCTCGGCTATGAGCATGCCGTCAACATAGCCACGAAAATCCCGCAGTGCGAACTCACAGCTATTTGCGACGTCGACGCTGTTCGTGTCGCCCAGGTCGCGGATGAACTCGATGTCGAATATCGCTACACCGACTTTGAAGACATGTGCAAGAACCCCGAACTCGATGCGATCGTCATCGTCTCGCCGTCCTCCCTGCATCCGGAACAGATCCGCATTGCGCTTGAGCATGGCAAGCACGTGTTCTCGGAAAAGCCGCTTGGCACCGATGTCGCCCAGTGCCAGCTCGCCGAAAAGGCCGTCGAAGCCCATCCCGGCAAGATCTTCATGCTCGGCTTCATGCGCCGCTTCGATCCGTCCTATCTCGATGCCAAGGCTCGCATTGACCGCGGAGAAATCGGCCGCGTGATCATGGTCCGCAGCTACACCGTCGACCCGATCGCCACCATCGAAAGCACCCTCAAGTTCGCCAAATGGAGCGGCGGCCAGTTTCTCGACATGTGCGTCCACGACATCGATCTCGTCCGCTGGTTCACCCAGTCCGAGCCGAAAAACGTCTGGGGCATTGGCGGCTGCTTTGAGTTCGAACAGTACCGTGAGTGGAACGATGGCGACAACGTGGCCGTCATGATGCAGAACGAAGACGAAGCGATGTCCTTCCTCTACGCCGGCCGCGCCGCTGCCCATGGCAGCCATGTCGAGACCGAGATCATCGGCACCCGCGGCTCCCTGCGCATCGCCAATACTCCGGCCAAAAACCTGCTCGAGGTCCTCGACACCCACGGTGTCCGCCGCGAATGCTACACCGACTTCCTCACCCGCTGGCATGAAGCCTATATCAACGAAATCTCCGAGTTCTGCAACTGCATCCTCGAGAATCGAAAGCCCGAAGTCACCGTCTATGACGGCACCGCCGTCTCCCGCATCGCCTACCGCTGCAAAGAATCCTTCGAAACCGGCAAAATGCTCGACATGGCAAACGCCTGAGCAGCTGACCAGACTGGGGTTTTGCTATTGGAATAATTGCTCCAGCCAGGTCAGGGCCAGTCCGGTCCAAGCCTGAACGGCCGGATTGATCTGACCCGGATCGGCTGCCGTCCGTTCGTCGGCCAAGGCCAGGCCATGGCGACCGTGAGCAAACACGTGAAGTTCGAGCGGCACTCCGGCTTTTTTCAGGGCGGTCGCCAATGCGAGGGAATTCTCCAGCGGGACCAGTTCATCATCAGTCGTATGCCAGATGAAGGCTGGTGGCGTTTCGGAGCTGACATGGCGGACAGGGTTGAGCCGATCTTTTTCTGCATCCGTTGCTTCCGCATGGCCAAATGCGGCGACCTCGCAGAGCCGGAGAAAATCGGACAGCGGATTGTCCGGGATGCGGGCTTGGATTTCAGTGGTCAAGACATAGTCAATCATGGGATATCCGAGTATCAGGGCATCCGGCCGGAAGTCAGCCACAGGTCCACCGAGCCGTTCGTGAAGCAGCGGGCTGTTCCATTGCGTGCCAATACTCGCGGCCAGATGGCCACCAGCGGAAAAGCCGCAGACCGCGATGCGAGCCGGATCGATCCGCCACGCTGTCGCCTGATTGCGGATCAGGCGCAGGGCGGAGGCCACATCGAGCAACGGTTGCGGGAAAATGGACGGAAAGGGGTTTGTCGCCGGCGTGTGGGTCAGATCATTGGGATAGCTCTGGAAAAGCACCGCATAGCGCAGGACCAAGGCGTGATACCCTTGGGCGGCAAAAAACAGGGCAATCGGCTCGGCTTCCCGGTCAGATGTACCCAAGTAGCCACCACCGGGCAGGATCAGGACTGCAGGTCTGCTCTTCCCGGTCTGGAAATCAGGCGAATCATCGATCAAATAGGTGGTCAGGGTTACATCCGGCCGTTCCGGCCAGATCTGGATCGTCTCGCATGTCATGGTGTCGCACCTCCAGCTGGGCTTTGTGACGCGGCTCAGTTGAAGTTGTATTTGGTGACGATCGGGGTGCGGCCGGTGGCCAGGTCGTTGAAGTATTCGTAGAGGCAGATGCCGAGGAAGGAGCCCTGGATGTTCTTGACATGGGTGTAGCCAAGACCTTGGAGGACCCTGTAGGCGTTGTAGCTGCGGGCACTGGAGCGGCAGTGGACGTAAACTGGCACGTCGCGCGGGATTTCACTGACGCGATCGCGCAACTGGCTCAGGGGGATGTTGACGGCATTGTTCAAATGGCCGTGGCGGAATTCGCCGGGTTCACGGACATCGACGATGAAAGCGCCGCTTTCGACCAGTTCACGGGCCTGAGTCACTTTGACTTCTGCAAAATCACCGTTGAGGGTGTTGATGGCGACCAGGGCGGCGATATTGACCACGTCGCGGCCTGTCCCGAAGGGCGGGGCATAACACAGTTCGAGTTCCTTGAGGTCATCGACGGTGCCACCCAGGGTGACGAGCGTGGCGATGACGTCGACGCGCTTGTCGACATTGCCTTTGCCGGCAGCCTGGGCACCGAGGATCCGGCCAGTCGGGACTTCATAGACGAGCTTGAAATGCATGACATTAACGTCGGGCATCAGGCCGACTTTGTCACCGGGCATGACATAAACGGAGTCAACTGGAATGCCGGCGCGTTCGGCAGCTTTGACCGTCAGGCCAGTCGAGGCGAAATTCATGTCGAAAACTTCGACCACTGACGAACCGATGACGCCCTTGTTCTGGTGCGGTTTGCCGTACATATGGTCGGCAGCGGCACGGGCCTGGCGGATGGCCGGGCCGGCCAGGGCCAGGCGGGTCGGAGTGTGGAGCAGGCGATGGAAGACTTCGATCGCATCACCGACGGCGTAGATATCCGGATCGCTGGTGACATAATTGTGGTCGACTTTGATACCGCCGGTCTTGCCGATCTCAAGGCCAGCTGCGACAGCCAGGCTGGTTTCCGGCCGGACACCGATGGCCATGACGACGGCCTGAGCCGGGACCTGCTTGCCGGAAGCCAGCTCGATTGCCTCAGGCAGGACTTTGGCAATGCCATCGCCGACGATCAGGTTGACCCCATGGTCGACGAGGGCTTTGTGCACCATCTGGACCATGTCATAGTCAAACGGCGCCAGGACCTGGTCGGCCGCTTCGACGAGCGTGATGTTGTAGCCAACCTTGCGCAGATTTTCGGCCACTTCGAGGCCGATGAAGCCACCGCCGATGACGACAACATCACTGATGTTGTTCTTGCGGTTGTTGTCATCGCTGATCGAATCTTTTTTCAGGAACTTGTTGAGTTTGTCGATGTCCACGACGTTGCGGACCATGAAGACATTTTCATTGCGGGCGCCTTCGATATTGGGCACGATCGGGTTGGCACCGGGTGAGAGGACGAGCTTGTCATAGGTCTCGTCATAAGTCTCACCGGTCAGGACGTTTTTGACGGTGACAGACTTGGCTTGACGGTCGATCGCGATGACCTCGTTGTTGACGCGGGCTTCGATGTTGTATTTGACTTTGAAGGTTTCGGGATCAACGAGCACCAGCCAGTCGGCTTCCGGAACGATGCCGCTCAAGTGATAGGGCAGCGAACAGTTGGAAAAGGAGACGTGGGGGCCCTTTTCAAACATGATGATCTGGGCCGACTCATCGAGCCGACGGACGCGGGCTGCTGCAGATGCTCCACCGGCGACACCGCCGACGATCAGGACCTTTTTGCTCATTTTTCGATTCCTCCCCATGTAAACAATGGATGATCTGTGACTTTAAACGTGTGCGAAGTGCCGTAAACGTTAACAACTCTAGCACAAACCCGGGCAAACGCTGTGTAACTACAGTCACACAGAACCAGCATTTAAGCCCGGAAAGTGGCCGATCTGGTCTACTTTCCGGACAGCCGATGATAGTACCTTTAATTGTACAACTATTTTTTGTTTTCGGGCATATGTTCTGTAAGATTCTCACGGACTTATCCTCGATCATCCGGCATCATGGTGACATGGATTGTACAAAATGCGTCAGCAAGGGGTGCCGCACGAGCAGCCCTTGCCAAGATAACAAATCGGACTATCTGGCTGAGTATCAGAGCGACGACATTCGCTCCGTCACAGCCGCGGCTTCCAGCCTGGTTGACAACAACCGGGCTGGTCATTTGTCACGCCTGCAGGAGATCATCGAATACATGCGAGGCATGGGGTATCGCAAAATCGGTGTTGCGTACTGTTATGGCATGGAAAAGGACGCTGCCTTGTTACGTGCACAACTCGCCGCAGCTGGATTTGTCGCTCACATGGTGTCCTGCACCGTCGACCGTGTTCTGGAAACCGAGGTCGACCTCAGCAAATCCAAACCGGTGGTCTCCTGCAACCCGCTTGGCCAGGCCGCCCAGCTCAATCGGCTCGGCGTCGAATTCACGCTGTTGATGGGCCTTTGCCTCGGGCATGACATCCTGCTCCAGAAAAACCTGGCGATGGATTTCACCACATTCGTGGTCAAAGATCGCGTTTTCAGGCACAATCCGCTCCAAGCCCTGTACGATACGAGTGCATCAACGATTGATTAAACGCCCGCTGCCATCTGGCAATTCTGCCAGCTTCAGGGCCGCTTCTGCCGGAGCTTGTTGACCAGACCCAGGATCAGGAGCGGCGAAAATTCCAAAACCAGGACTACGGCAAACAGTGAGAAAAAAGCGGTCGGACGATCGCCAAACAAGGCCTCGCCCGTCATGACGATGGCGATGATTTTGGGCAGGAATCCGGCCAGAGAGCTCAAAAGAAAGGTCGTAAATGGGATCCCGGCAGCCCCGAGGAACATATTGGTCAAGTCTGCCGGCGGTGGCAGGAATCGGAAGACCACACAGCTGGCAATAGGATTTTTCTGAGTCAGCTGCAGCATCCAGCGGGAAAACCGGTAGCGTTCAAGCCGGGGAACAATTTGTTCCACCCCCCACTTGGAGCCCCAATAGTAGCCGATCGTCATTTCCAGAACAAGGCCTGCTACCGAAACGAGCACCGCCCAGACCGGCGGAAACAGAAGGCTGGCTGTTAAATACAAGGCATTGAGCGGGATGATCACCAGAACTGTCTTCAGTCCATAGAGGAAAATAAGGGAGGCGGCTGCCAGCCAGGGCGCTCGCGGGATGAAATTCTGCAGATCTTGCCAGGGAATGCGCGACACTTCCCAGAACAGGTAGATGAGCACCAGGACAACCGGCACAGCTGCAAGCCGGCGCGGCCAGGTCAGCTGGCGCCAGCGGTCACGGATGGGATGGCCAGGTGCAGGTTTGATCATTAGGTGCTCTTTCATGTGTTTTTAATCAGTATCCCATGCCCTGCCAGCTGCGCCTAGACCAGAAGTGAGCATGCAGGATAAATATTTTTCTCCGTACAATTCTCTCACTTTTTCATCACAATTATTCCGTATCCTGAATTTACAGACACAACAAATGTGTCCGGCATGCACCTTGGACGTGCAAGAAAGAAAGGTGAATTTTTATGAAATCGAAAAAAATGCTGGTCGTTCTGACCATCGTCACAACCATCCTCGTTGCCTTTGCCAGCGTCTCCTTTGCCGCTTCCATCTATGGATCCCCAGCCGAGATCATCGCCGGCCTGACAAATAAGCCCGTCGAAGAGGTCTATGCGGATCGCGAAGCAGGCAAGTCTTATGGCGAACAGGCCGCAGACGCTGGAGCGCTCGAAGCTTTCCAGGATGAACGTCTGGCCTTGATGCAAGATCGCTTGGCTCAGCTGGTCGAAGACGGCCGATTGACCCAGGATGAAGCCGATGCTCGCCTGGCCCAGATCGAAGCAGCCATCGAGGCCTGTGATGGCACAGGCGAAAACGCTGGCGGTGGCTTGGGCGGCATGATGGGCGGCCGCGGCGGTCGCGGCGGCTTGGGCGGCCAGGGCACCTGTGGTGGCACCCCGGCCCAGGACGGCACGGGCAGCCAGTTTGGCGGCCGCGGTGGCCGCGGTGGCATGGGCGGCTGGGCCCAGGGTACATCCCAGGCCTAAAATCAACCACCCCCAGCCATAGTCAACCAGGCAACCCCTGGTGGCAGGATCCTTGCGCAGCTGAATGAGTTTCTTGTAGAAGGCCCGGATGGATGATGCGTCATTCATCCGGGCTTTTGCGTTGATTTCGGTGTAGTGGTGTCAAACCTTCTTGCAGGTGAGGTCTTGGCCTTGCATGTAGCGGTCCATGGCATCAGCGACCTGGCGCGAGTATTTGACGGCTTCGACGACGGTGCGGGCACCTTTGACGACATCGCCGGAGGCAAAGACGCCGGGGCGAGAGGTGGAGCCGCATTCATCGGTGACAACCAGGCCTCGCTGGCTGGTCTCAATACCTGTTGTGGTGTTGACGATATAATCGCGCGGCCCCTGGCTGATGGCGATAATGATCGACTGGGCAGGGTGCAGGGCATCAGAGCCTGAAAGTTCGCTGGCTTTTCCGGCTTCGTCATATTCGAGCACGCGCATGACCGGACCTTCTTCGGTCAATTCGACTGGCATCAGGCAAAACTTGAACTCGACCCCGTCAATCTTGGCATAGTCGATCTCGCGGCTGGAGGCTGCAGCCGATGGCTTGCGCCCAAAGATCGTGACGTGGCGGCTGCCTTTGCGAATTGCAGTCCGTGCCGCATCGATCGCCGAATTGCCAACCCCGATCACAGCAACTGAATCACCCAGATCGTAGGCATCCGGATTTGAAAGATAATCGATGGCAAAATGAACATTGCCCAGGCTTTCGCCTTTGATTTTCAGCGTGTTGGGCCGCCAGACGCCGGTGCCGATAAAGACGGCGGCATAGCCGTCTCGGAACAGGTCGTCGACACTCAAGGCGGAACCGATCATGGTATTTGGCCGGATGCGCACACCCATTTCGAGCAGCAGTTTGCGGTAGCGTTCGAGAATCGCTTTCGGCAGGCGAAAATCAGGGATACCATACTGGAGGACGCCGCCGATCTGTTCGCGACTGTCGAACAAAGTCACGTCATACCCACGGCTCGCGAGGACGACTGAGATCGTAATCCCGGCTGGGCCCGAGCCGATGATGGCCACCCTTTTACCATTGCGCGGCGGACGGCTGGTCGGGTGACGCTCGAGGTAGGCATCGGAAATATAGTGTTCGATGCTGCTGACATGAACCGGCATACCCTTTTTGTTGAGGATGCAATGACCTTCACACTGCTTTTCGTGATCACAGACCAGGGAGCAGATGATGGACAGCGGGTTATTCTCGAACAAGCGCTGGCCGGCCTTTTCGAGGTCACCGCCGAGAAAATCCTGGATCATTTCCGGGATGGCAGTCTCGATCGGGCATCCCACCTTGCAAAGTGGCTTTTTGCAATTGAGACAACGCCGAGCTTCATTGACAACATGTAAAGCCATGAAAAATGGCCCTCCTTGATTCTTTTATGAAATCGCACCACAGAAGATGCTGCATCATTATAAAGAATTCAGAAGGGCCATCTATGTGATTTTCTTACTGAATAAATGGCAAGAATTGCTTGATTCATGGATTGCATTTCGGCAAACGGCCTTAAAAACGATCAGGCGAGCAATTCTTTGCTGGTTGCTTCCGGTTTTCCGTCAGATCAGCGTGGCGTTGTGAGCCACACCTGAGCTTTTCACCACTTCCCTTTGCTCATGTGGCCGGCCAGTTCAGCTTTGGAGCGCTGCTTGATGGTCCAGACTTCGTTTTTAGCATCGTTGAAAGCACGGACACAATTGGGATCGAGGTTGAGGGCAATACCCTCTTCGCACAGGGCAGCGATCCGGGCACTGAGTTCGATGATCTCGGCATGGATGTCATTGGTGCGGTCGGACTGGTAGATCAGCTGGGCGGCGGCATCGTCGAGTTCGACAAACTTGTCTGCACCTTGTTTGCACTTCGGGCAAAAGTCCGGAGCCTGATCCCCCTCAGCGATAAATCCACACACACTGCATTTGAATAACTTTTTCATAATCCATTCTCCATTCGTTGTTTCAGCTAAGATGTCACCGGGCCATCGAGCCACTGGTGCAAGGGGCTTTCCCACCATCTGAAGACCGAGATCATCGGATGCTCCAGTTTCGCCAGGAAAGCTTGCAGCCATTGTCGCGGAATTCCCTGTTCGTTGCCGTCGCAGAAGATACACCGGTAGCAAAAGGTACAAAAATTTTTCTGGAGGCCGGGATCGGGCGGAAATGTGGTCTGGCACTAAAAGCTCAATCGAAAAGCCCCCACCCGCGAATGAAGTGCACCCCAACTGTTGGACAAATAAGTCCAGCATTTGGAGGTGCAGATCACGAATGGGTGAGGGCTTTCCCCACAGAAGGTCTTTTCCGATGGATGTGTGATGATCAGGAAGTGGCTTGAATCAAGGTGTGGCTGAGCAGATCATTTCTGGCCGTAGTAGGCATTGGCTCCGTGCTTTCTCAGGAAATGCTTGTCGAGCAAGGTGCCGGGCATGGCAAGGGCCATCTGGCCGGCAGCCAGAGACTCGGTCAGAAAAGCCATCTTGGCCAGGTTTTCCAGGACAACGGCATTGTGGACCGCGTCAAGGGCATCCTTCCCCCAGGTGAAGGGGCCGTGGTTTCGCACCAGCACGGCTGGCACATGGTCGGGCTTGCGCTGAGCAAAGGTCTCGACGATGACCCGGCCGGTTTCCAGTTCATAGGCTCCGCCGATTTCTGCATCGGTCATGGCCCGGGTGCAGGGGATTTCACCGTGGAAATAATCTGCGTGGGTCGTGCCATAGGCAGGGATGCCGCGCCCGGCCTGGGCAAAGACGGTGGCCCAGGTGGAGTGGGTGTGGACGACACCGCCAATGTTCGGGAACTGGCGGTACAGTTCGAGATGCGTCGGTGTATCAGAGGAGGGTTTCAGACGGCCTTCCACCACGGTGCCGTCGAGGGAAACAACAACCATGTCATCGGCCGACATGTCCTCGTATTCGACTCCGGAAGGCTTGATCACGACCAGGCCGCTGGTGCGGTCGATGGCCGAGACATTGCCCCAGGTGAAGGTGATCAGTTCGTATTTGGGCAGGAGCAGGTTGGCCGCAAAAACGGCCTGTTTCAGGGATTCAAGCATGGGTCCGGTCCTCTTTCCTTGATCAGGGCATCTTGTGTGCGGGACGGCAAAAGTCCTTACAGAATCGAGCGGAACGGCACGTTCGGTTCGTCCGTGAAGGCGTCTTCGAAGCCACGGCGGTAGTGATACTGGACCTTGTCCTTGTCCTGCGGATAGGTGAATTTGCCGCCGACATCCCAGATGAAGGGCTTGAATTCATACTGCAGGACATGCTTCTTGTAGTTGTACAGCATCAGGATTTCCAGCGGGTCCGCCTTGAAGTTGGTCCAGACATCGTAGTGGAAGGGAATGACGACCTTGGTGTTCAGGGCTTCGGCCATGCGCAAGATGTCGATTGAGGTCATCTTGTCCTGGTTGCCGACCGGGTTTTCGCCATAGGACCCGAGCGCAACGTCGATCTGGTGATCCTTGCCGTGCTTGGCGTAATAAACAGAGTAATGAGAGTCACCGCTGTGGTAGATGTTGCCAGCCGGCGTCTTGATCAGGTAGTTGACGGCCTTCTCGTCCATATTGGTCGGGCAGACGCCGCGGATATCCTCGTCAGCGGTGACCAGGCAGGTGCGGTCAAATGAGTCGAGGGCGACAATTTCGGTGTCCTTGACCTGGATTACATCGCCGGGTTTGACGACACGGCAACGGTCAGCCGGCACACCATAGCTCAGCCAGCGATTGACGCTTTCCTGCGGACCGATGAACGGCACGTCAGCGGCACAGTTTTTCATCACGGCAGCGGCGAAGAAGGGATCGATGTGGTCATTGTGGTAATGGGTCGAGAGAACGGCGTCGACGGTGGTGACGGCAAACGGATCATAGACGATCGGCGCTGCGCGCAAGTTGGGCTGGGTCAGGCGACCACCGGTCATGTTGCGCATCTGGTGGAACTTTTCCATTTCCTTGGTCTTCTGGGAACGCTTGCCATTGCCAAACCAGAGGTCGATGGCAATGTTGGTGCTGTTCTCAGTCTTGACCCAGATACCGGTGCAGCCGATCCACCACATCTTGAAGCTGCCGGGTTCGACGACTTCGGCATCGATTTCTTCATTGAGCCAGGTACCCCATTCCGGGAAAGCTCCCAGGATCCATTTTTCGCGGTTGAGTTCATCAATTTTGCTCATAGTGCCTCCTATTGGCGGTTCATCGTTTGGAACGGTTCCATTCAAGGGATGACTGAACGATTACAATTGGGTCTGGTTCAGGAAAAACGGGCGCAGGAACGCGGCATTGCCGCGCAGGATGGCCTGCCAGTCAGCTTCGCCGACATGCCAGAATTCAGCAGTGAAGCGATGAACACCCATGTCCTGCAACTTGGGCACAAGGGTTTTGAAATCGGTATGGCCGGTACCATAGGGGATCTCCCGGTAATGGCCGGGAATGGTTTCTTTGAGATGGGCGGCGCAGATGTGTCCGCGTCCAGTCTCCAGATCGTCGGGCACCGACCGGCTATAGATCAACGAGGCGTTGGTCAGGTTGCCAATGTCCGGATAGACTTGGAGATAGGGCGATTGGACGATGTCGACATAGGCCATGGCCTTGCTGACGGTATCCATGAACGGTGTCTCCATGGTCTCAAACCCGAGGATGATCCCTTCCCTGCTGGCCAAGTCAGCACACTGCTGAAGGCCTGCGGCAAACCAGGCGCGGGTCTGTTCGGTGGATGGATCGTAGTAGGTGTCGTAACCTGCCAGCTGGATAATCCGGATGCCCAGGTCAGAAGCCAGCGCGACCGCTTTGGCCATGATCTGGAGGCTTTCGCGGCGGATGGCTTCATCCGGGCTGCCCAGCGGGAATTTACGGTGACCGGACAGGCACATGGTCTCGATCCTAATGTCGGCCACATCCATTTCCTGGCGCAGTTGGCGCCGCTCCAGCGGCGACCAGTCGAGCCGGGCCAGTTTCTCAGCCGTCTCATCAAGGCTGATTTCGACAAAATCATAGCCAGCATCACGGGCTGCAGCCAGCTTGGCCGGCCAGGTTAATTGGTTGGGCATGGCCTTTTCATACAGGCCCAGCTTGACCGGGACCTTGGCGAACGGATGGTCAGGCGCGGGCATGTCACTCACCCAGACCGGAGTCAATTGCCTCGACGAGGGCCGTCAAAGCTTGCTGTTCATCAGGGCCATCACAAGACAACTCGATGGACTGGCCACACTTGGCGCCAGCGCTCATGACCATCAGGATCGACTTGGCGTTGAACGACTTGCTGTCTTTGGCAAAAGTGACGTTGCTTTTGTACTGGCTTGCAATCTGGACGAAATTCTTGGCAGGACGGGCATGCAGGCCGAGCGGGTTTTTGATGGTGACAGATTGTGTGATCATGAACATCTCCAAAATTTATGTATGGTGCAATGGCAAATCGAGTCAGGATTTGCCGGCGTTCTTTTTCCGGTTATAAAATTTCTGGACCAGACTGGTGATCAGGCCGATCGCGAGCGCCACAAGAATAAGAAGTGGCTGGAAGCGGAATTCCAAGTCACGGACGGTCATCTGGTACACGATCTGGACCAAGATCAGGGCCACATAAGCCCGGATCGAATGGATGAAAAAGCCAAACATGGCGGCTTAGGCTTTGTTGACGATCTGGTCGACGACCTTGGCTTCCATTTCCTTCTCATCGAGCAGGTTTTTCAGGCCGATGATGATGACGCCTTTTTCGGCAGCAGAGGTGAAATTGCCCTTGAGAGCGTCGGAACAGAACACAACATTGTACTGGCTGGCCAGGGATTTGGCTTCGCTGATGCTGGAGTGATGGATTTCCACCGGGATCCCCAGTTTCTTGAAGACTTTTTCGATTTTCATCTTGATGATCTGGCTGGAGCCCATGCCACTGCCGCAGGCTGCGATGACTTTCAACATAGGATTTACCTTCTTTCTTGTGGGGGGGTGGGAGCAGGCGGTCGGCCTTTATGAGGCATTCAGGTCCGCCTGCTCCCAGGTTGTTGTTCTTACATTCTAGCGGAGTCGTTTCAGATCAGGCAAGGATCAGGCTGCATCATAGGGTTTGGCATTTTCAAAATCTTCAGCGACTTTGAAATAGTTCTCGCGGCGGTATTTGCCTCTGTAGTATTGCAGCTGCGGGATCGCGAGCATGGCTACGATGACCAGTGCGACACCAAAGAACTGCAGGTTCTTGATGACAAAGCCGAAGACCGGCCAGAGGGTGTCCCAGTCAAAGTTGCCGTGCCAGCCGCCGTATTGGCCGAGCTGGAAATAGGCTGCGGCGAAGGCGCCGCCCAGGACTTGGATGATGCCGGACAGGAACGGGATCAGCATGGCTGCCTTGAGGCCGCCTTTTTTGTTGGCAAAGACAGCGAAGGTTGCGTTGTCAAAGAAAACGGGGACGAAGCCGGTGATAATCAGGACCGGACTCTTGAAGACGATCAGGCCCATGATGGCAATGAACTGGCCGATCGCACCAAAGAGGAAGCCGATGGTGATCGCATTGGGATGTCCAAAACCGTAGGTGGCGGCGCAGTCAACAGCCGGTAGGGAGCCAGGCAACAGTTTCTGCGAGATGCCCTGGAAGGATTCGTGCAATTCGGAGACGAACATGCGGACACCGAGCTGGAGGATGCTGACGTAGACAGAGAAGAACAGGGATTTTTCCAGGATGTAGAAGACAAAGTTCTGTGTTTTGGCAAAACTTGTATCCAGTTCATGCATGTACGTTTCACCGAGGATGGCCATGATGATGCCGAAGAAGACAGTCATCAGGACTGAAGTGGCGACGACGTTCTCATTGAAGATCGAGAGGAAGCCAGGCAATTTGAGATCTTCGATCTTCTTGCCTTGTTTGCCTTTGTTCATCTTGGTGGCCAACTTGTCGGTCAGCCAGATGCCGAACATCTGCTGGTGGCCGACGGCAAAACCGCCGCCTTCTGTCAGTTCCTGGGTGCTCTCAACCGAAAGGTTGGAGAAGACAGCCCAGTAGGTGCCGGTCAAGAGGCCAAGCATGATCAGGGTCGGGATCTGCTGCAGGTTCGGGAAAGCGAACAAGACGAGCCAGAGGGCAGTGGAGGACTGCTGGACCATGATGTGGCCCGTGATGAACACGGTACGAACCTTGGTGATTTTGCGCAGGGCAACCAGGACCAGGTTCCAGATGAAAGCCAGGAGCAGGACCTGCATCATCATGGCAAATGATTTGCCAGCGGCTTCAACAGCCTTCTGGGCAGCAGCCTGGCCGAAATATGGGTCGATGACGGCAGCGTTCAGCTGAAAACGCCCGTTCAGGCCGGCCAGGATCGGACGGAAGTTGGTAACCAGTCCGCCAGCGGCAACATTCAGGATCATGTAGCCGACTGTGGCCTTGATAAAGCCAGCGAGGGCTTCATAGAAGGGCTTTTTCAGCAGCAGGTAGCCGAGCAGGACGATAAAGCCGACGAAAAACGCAGGCTTGGTCAGGATGTTGTTCTGGAAGAACGCCCAGACACTAAGCAGGAATTGGGTAACGGCATCCATCAAATTAGTACCTCCTTGTGGTAATTGATTCTATTCAAGATGATCCGTCAGCTGTACCGGATCATCGCTGAACCAAGAAAAAATGGGGAATGCGACAACAAGTGGACTAAGCAGGCAAGATCAAGGCAAATCGGCCAGATCCTCCGCACAGGTTGCACCGAGCATAACGGCAACCTGGTCCGAATCGGAAACGGCTTCGACCATGGCCTGGAGATTTTTCAGGTGGGCGTCGTTATCAACCGATGCCAGAACGAAAAACAGGCGGGCATCCTGTTCGGGATCATCGCTGAAATGGACTGGCTGCGCGGTGCGCATGAAACTGATCGCAGTCTCGTTGACGCCGAGGCCTTGCTGAGCATGAGGAATGCAGATGTCCGGGGCGATGACAATGTAAGGGCCATATTCGGTTACATTGCGGATGATGGCAGCAATATACTCCGTCGTGATTGCACCTTGTGCAAGCAAGGGCTGGCATGAGGCCTCGACCGCCTCTTGCCAGGTCGCAAAACCTTCATGAAAACAAACGCGGTTTTTTTCGAGCAATTCTTTGAACATGGCAATCTCCTTGGAATTGAATGGGTTGATGATCATACGATTGACTTGAACGGTTTTACGATTGTTATGATCGAATGGTCAGGTTTTACGGTTCTCATATTTCTTATTCTACACCTGAAACTGACAATATCAACAATTTTAGATGAATAATATGCAAGTTTTACTCATTGTTGTATAGCACCTTCTGTTTTATGTTTTATATGCACACAAAATGTTCGTATTTGATTTTTTATGACAGATTAAGCCGCAAAAATTCATAAATATAGGATTGATTTTCAAATATTCATGCAATAAAATGAATTAAACGAACGATTGACCAATTAGCGAATTCGAAGGATTGTATGAAAAGCAGCAAAGCCATTGTCCAGAAGCGCCAGCAAACCATCCTCCAGATCCTGACGGAAAAGATACATGTCTCAACAGAAAACTTGGCTGGCGAACTGGGCGTTTCCAACCTGACCATCCGGCGCGACCTGCAGGAATTGGCCGGGCAAGGTTTTGTCCGGGTCGTCCGGGGTGGCGCCAACCTGGTCAATGGCACGTTATACGACGATCCATCCTCTGAAAATGAGTCCATGTCCCAAGACAGCAAATTGGCAATCGCCCGGCATGCCGCCTCTCTGGTTGAAAACGGCGATACCATTTTGATCAATTCCAGTACCACAGCCATCCAGATCCTGCCTTTCATCAAGGATAAGAAGGTCATTGTTGTCACCAATAACGGACTGGCCTTGTCCATGACTCTTGCCCCAGGGATCGAGCTGATTTTCACCGGTGGCGAAGTGCGCGGCAACAAGAAATCCATGGTGGGTGAAGTGGCGGTCAATAACCTCTCCCGCATCAGAGCCAGCAAAGCCTTCATCGGCGTCAGCGGCATCAGCGCCAGAGGTGGCATTTTCACCAGCATCCTGCAAGAGACCGCCATCAATGAATCGATGATCCGGCGCTCCGCCCAGTGTCTCATCCTGGCGGATGGCTCCAAGATCGGCCAACAAAACAATTTCCAGATCGGTTCAGCCAGGGACGCATCTGTACTGGTCACAGACGACTCGGCAGATCCTTCTGCGATTTACCAATTACAGGAACTAGGGGTCAAAGTCTATCAAGTCCAGATCAAATCTCAAGGCTAGCTAAACAGCTCAAATTTCAAAATCGCGAGGCCACCCAATGAAAAGCAGCAAAAGTGTGATTCAGAAAAGGCAAGACAAAATCATGAATCATCTGGCCCAGTTCCAGTCCGCCGAAGTCGTGACCTTGGCCAAATGGCTCAAGATATCGGAAATCACGGTCCGGCGCGATCTCGACCAGATGGCCCGCAAAGGCTTGGTTGAACGCTTTTTCGGCGGTGTTCGACTGGTTGGCCAACAGTCCACACCAGCCTCTGGCGAGCCGCAGTCCAGCGATCTTGACCTGGTCAAGGAAGAAATCGTCCAGGCTGCCGCACAAATGATCGAGGACAAGGATGTCGTCTTCATCAATTCCAGCTCAACGGCCATGCGCATTGTCCCCTATTTGAAAGACAAGTCCGTGGTCATCGTGACCAACAATGCCAAACTGATCCA
>SABL01000191.1 GCA_009928985.1 Clostridia bacterium | reverse complement strand
GTGTAGGAAGTGGTGAGGAAAGCATTGAGCCCGCCAATGGCCATCTGGGAGCAGCTGGCAAAAGTGTTCATGATCAGCACCACGATGAAGAAGATGCCGATGATGCCGAGGAAGGCCTTTTTATGGCGGGCAACGAAGGCGGTGACCTTCTCCGTTACCTCTGCTGTTTTCTTTGCTGCTTTTCTGGCGGTTTCAGCGGTCTGCTGGACTGTCTTCGTGCTTTTTCCAGCCTTCGCAGCGGCATATTCCTTCTTGATGGCTTGCCGTTGTTGCCACCGGGATAAGGGATTGGTTGCAAAGCCCGCTTGATCCTTGGCGGCATTTTTTTGAAGATAACTGAGATTGGCTCGATCCAGCTTGCTTTCTGATTTCAGGACTTTCCGCTGGGTTTTCAGCGCATGAGAGCGGTGGGCATTCTGCACCGTCCGTACCGTGCCTTCGGTCGTCTCTTCCAGCTTATGAGCCGACTCCACGCCGACATTGTCATCCTGAGTACGTGTGATCTGCCGGTGGACCTCAGCTGCAGGCAAGGCTGCAGCCGTTGATTTGAGTAGAGAGGGTGATTTCTTGATCTGGAGATCCTCGAACTGAAGCTTGACCGGTTTTTGGATGGAATCCATGGGAATGATCGCATCCCGGGTCCCCAGACGTTCTGATTTCGCTTTTTTCGTGGCTTGATCCAGCTTTTCGGCGGCTTTATCCACTTTCTTGATGCTTGCTTTGAGCTCCGGATTTGCGCGTTCTTCCTCGGTGAACCTGAGCCTGGTGACCGTCCGTTTGGCTTTTCTGGCGCTCATGTCACACCCCCTTGACCTCAGCTGGCTTCGTCGTCATGATGCGATAAAGCTCCGTATCCTTTGGGAACCGATCCGTAAATGGCAGGATCACGTTGCCATAGAACAGAAGACCTTCACCTTCACCGGAGTGAGTGACATAGGACAGCTGGTGGGGAGAAATATTGAGCTGCCTGGCCAGGATCTGTCGGTCGCCGCCCGCCTGGTTGAGCATGTAGACAAAATCGCTGTTTTCAAAGATGTTTTCAATTTCCCGGGAGGACAGCAGATCCTTCACGTTCTGGGTGATGCCCGTTGGGATACCGCCCCATTTTCTGAAGCGCTTCCAGATCTCCACCGAGTAGGCAGCGGTCTGTTCCTCCTTGAGCAGCAGATGGAATTCATCGATGTAGTAGCGGGTGCTTCTGCCCTCCGCCCGGTTGGCGGTGACTCGGCCCCAGACCTGATCCTGGACGATGAGCATGCCCAGCTTTTTCAGTTGCTTGCCCAGTTCCTTGATATCGAAGCAGACCAGGCGGTTCTGGATATCCACGTTGGTCCGGTGGTTAAAGACATTGAGTGAGCCAGTGACATAAATCTCCAGCGCCGTTGCGATGAGCCGGGCCTCTTTTTCCGGCTGCTCCAGGAGGATACGATGCAGATCTCCCAAAATGGGGACATTCTCCGGTCTTGGATCATTGAGGTAAGCCAGGTAAACCAGCCGCACGCAGCGGTCGATGACCGTCTTTTCGATGGGCTGCAGGCCCTCTCGGCCGCCGACGATGAGCTCGCACAGGGACAGGATGAAGTCGGATTTCAGAGACAGCGGGCTCTCGTCCTCCGAGTAGTTCAGGTTGATGTCCATGGGATTGATGTAGTGTCCGCTGGTGGGCGAGATCTTGATGACCTGACCCTTCAGGCGTTCTACCAGTGGGTAATATTCGCCCTCGGGATCGCAGATGGTGATGTCGTCCTGGGTGATGAGAAAGGCATTGGCGATCTCCCGCTTGGCCGAGAAGGACTTGCCGCTGCCCGGTGTGCCCAGGATGAGGCCATTGGGATTTTTCAGGGCCTTGCGGTCCACCATGATCAGATTGTTGGACAGAGTATTTAAACCGTAGTACAGCGGTTCACCATCACGCTGAAATAGCTCCTGGGTGGTGAAAGGCACGAAGATGGCGGTACTTGAAGTGGTGAGCCCTCGCTGGATCTCGATCTGATTTTGACCCAGGGGGAGGGATGAATTGAGTCCGGCTTCCTGCTGGAAATCCAGCCGGACCAGCTGGCAGTTGTACTTCTGAGCGATTCCCTGAGCTTGAAAGATGTTGTTGTCCAGCTGCTGTTTGCCATCAGCGGTATTCATGACCAGAAAAGTCACCAGAAACATACGCTCGTTGTGGCTCTGCAGATCCTGCAGCAGTTTTTTGGCTTCGCCCCCGTAGGTGGCAAGATCCGAAGGGATGATGTCCATGTCGTAGCCGGAGCGGACGGCTTTTTTCTGCTCCTCGATTTTCATCCGGTCCAGGTCGGTGATCTTGCGTTTGATGGTCTTGATGGCTGAGGTCTGGTCGATGGACTGGATATGGAGCGTCACCACCAGGCTGTTGTCCATGGACAGAAAATCCGCCAGCATCCGGTCATTGAGCTCCGGAGCGAGGATCTGAAGGAAGGTGACTGAACAGGCCTTCTTACCCATATGGAAGGTCCTGTTTTCGGAAAAATCAAAGGATGAAGGTGCGATGTAGTCCTTGGTGGAAAGCCCGGACAGGGGCAGCCAGTCCCAGTTGAAGAGAAAGCGTTCCTGCCCGTCCAGATGGTAGATGCTATGCAAAAGCTTCAGACGGTCTTTGCCGTCAAGAGATTCCGCCGCAACGCCAAGGCGTTTAAAACTGTTGAGGAGATCGCTTTCGATTCGCTCCAGCCTGGGCTTGGCGGTTCGCAGGGCTTTTCCTTCGATCCCGAAGGTGATGAACTTGGTCTTGGACAGGCCGTTATTGCCCTTTGCCAGCTGGCCTCTGAGCATGTCGGCATATTCTGTGCGGATGTCATCGAAGTCATCGTTCTGATCCGGGATCAGGATGGACTGCTCAAACTCCTCGATGCTGGCGCTCAGGTTCAGGAAGGAAAACTGAAAGCGGATGGAGCTGTCAAAGTAATTGAGGAAATCACACCAGCCGTCAAAGATAGCCGTCTTATCTTCGTTCTGGGCCAGCTGGTAGTTGATGTCCTGGAACTGAACGGTTTTGGTGAAAAACGTATCCGTCACCTGACAGATGCCGTCTTGATACATGCGCTGGTAAGGTATTGTCTGCTGGGCTGATGCCGGGACCTTGCTGTCACGCTTAGCCCTGGCGATAGCGCTTTCAATGCGATTTCTTTCTTCGCGGCTGAGTTTTCTTTGGATGGTTTTCTTGGTGGACAATCGCTTTTACCTCCTTGTCCAGA
>SABL01000190.1 GCA_009928985.1 Clostridia bacterium | reverse complement strand
GTGACATCGCCGCGCGTGATCGCGGCTGCGATCATATACGTACCAGCCTCGATCTGGTCGGGGATAACGGCGTAGGAGCAGCCAGCAGGCAGCACCGGCGTACCGGTGATACGGATGACATCCGTACCGGCGCCGCGGATATTGGCGCCCATGGTATTGAGGAAGTTGGCAACATCGACGATGTGTGGTTCTTTGGCGGCATTTTCGATGACTGTTGTGCCTTCAGCCTTCGTCGCGGCGATCATGATGTTGATCGTGGCACCCACGCTAACGACATCGAGGAAGATGTTTTCACCTTTGAGGGTATCGGCATGGAGCGAAATCCGGCCATGTTCAATCGTGGCATGGGCACCCAGCGCCTCAAAGCCTTTCATGTGCTGGTCGATCGGACGGGTGCCGAAATTGCAGCCACCCGGCATCAGGATCGAGGCATCGCCAAAACGGCCCAGCATCGCGCCCAGCAGATAGTAAGATCCACGGATGCTGCGCACGCGCTCGTGCTCAGCCACAAAGGTGTGGATCGGCTGCGGGTCTATATAGAGGCTGCCTTCGGAATCGCGGCGAATCTCCGCACCGAGGGCTTTGATGATTTCCAGCAGGACATTGATATCCGCAACATCCGGGATGTTTTCGATCTTGCAGGGACCATCCAGCATGGTGGCCGCGGCAATGATCCCCAGTGCGGCATTTTTCGAGCCGCTGATCGTCACGTCTCCAGTCAGGCGATTTCCGCCTCGTACAAGATAACTGGCCAAGGGATTTCCTCTTTTCTCATTAAGGTTAGCCGGATCAGGCAAAGCAACAGGCAAGGACCGGACCCGGACAACAGTCGGCGTCATGTCGGGACTCCGACGGTGTCATTCAAGCGGTTAAGCAGCAGTTCGCGCTGCTCGGCATCCAAAGATTCCAAATCCTTTTCAGGATCAAAGCAATCGTGGGCACAGTCTTCCAGATCCAGCATGGCCGACTGATTGATCAGGCTCTGGTTGGAGAGACCATCATGAATCGCCGTCAATGTGTCACGATAGATTTTCTGGGCGCTGGGCAGGATCACAGAGAATTCTGTACCCTTGCCGAGGGTGCTGTCAACTGTAATTTTACCACCGTGCAGTTCAGCCAGCTCCCGGGCAATGGAAAGGCCCAGGCCAGTGCCACCAAACATGCGCGATCCCGTCATATCGACTCGGTAGAACCGGCTGAAAATGTGCGGCAAGTGTTCCTTCTCAATGCCAAAACCCGTATCAACCACTTTGACATAGACGTCGTCGATCAGGTGGCCGATGTAGACCTTGACCGATCCGCCTTTGTCGGTGTATTTGATGGCATTGGAAATCAAGTTGACCAGGATGCGTTCCACGGATGAGCGATCGGCATAAATGGGCGGTATGGTTGTGACAGCAAAGCTTTCCAGAACAATGCTTTTGTCTTGTGCCTGATGCATCAGGCGGTCGACCGTCTGGCGAACCATGGTGGCGAGGTCTTGCTGCTCCATGCGGACCCGGATGCCCTTGCTATCGATGCTCGATAAAAGGAGCAAATCCGCCACCAGATGTTCCATGCGGATCGCATCATCATGGATTCGCCGGACATCCTTGCGAATGCCCTCATCATTTTTCTCATCAAGGCCCCAGTCGAGCAGGGATTCCGAATAAGTCTTGATCGTCGTCAGGGGCGTTTTCAGCTCGTGTGATACGTTGGCAACAAATTCTTTACGTTGCTTCTCCAGCCGCTCCTGTTCCGTGATTTCCTGGACGATGACCAAATTGCCAGCTTTGCGACCTTCTTCAAACCGGGATTCCTTCAGTCGGACACGGAGAATCTTGTCAACCAGAACCACTTGGACGACAATGTCATCCCGGCCCAGCAGGCGCGCAGCCTGAAGACCATTGCTTTGGCCATAGCGTTCGAAGAATTCATCCAGCCGGTCCGGGATGCCCTGAGGCTGGAACATGGCACGGGCAGCTGGATTGGCGTTGATCATCTGGCCGTCAAAGGAATAGGCAATGACGCCGATATCCAGATCGGCCAGGATCGCCTCGGATTTGCTGCGTTCCTCAACAAACTGCTGGACATAAGATGAGATGGTCCGGTTGTTGACCTTGCGCCTGTGGCGTGTAGCCAGGAAGATGACCAGGCCTTGCACGAGCAAAGTCAGGCCTATCACAGAGAGGATCAAGAGGATCGGATGTATCTGGTGCAAGCTATCGGTGACGATCTGCCAGCCAGCAAGGACACGGGCAACGTAAGGCGAAGCCTCGGCGAATAAATTCGCGAGACTGGAATATAATTGCATGATTAGGGATTTGCTCCTGATTGGGGATTTTTCTCAAAATAATAACCGACGCCGCGCTTGGTCATGATGTAGCGGTAATTGTGCTGGTCTGGTTCCAGCTTTTCACGGGTGCGGCGGACGGTGACATCCACGGTGCGGACATCGCCATAGTATTCGTAGCCCCAGACTTTTTCGAGCAAGGACTCACGCGAAAAAACCTGGCCGGCATTCTTGGCTAAAAAACGAACGAGCTCAAACTCGCGCAAGGTCAGGTCAATCATGTCGCCCGCGCGACGGACCTGATAGGCTTCCTGATCGATCTCGAGGTCCCCGAAGGACATGACCTTCGGGTGGTCTTCGCCACCGATTTCCGTGATACTGACCCGGCGCAACTGGGCCTTGACCCGAGCCAGGACTTCACGGACACTGAAAGGCTTGGTGATATAGTCGTCTGCTCCCAGCTCGAGGCCGAGAACCTTGTCGATTTCTTCGCTTTTGGCGGTCAGCATCAGGATCGGGACATTGGTCTGCAGCCTGAGTTTGCGACAGACATCAAATCCGTCCATCTTGGGCAACATGCAATCGAGCAGGATCAGATCAGGTTTCTGGCTGATTCCCATCTCGAGCGCCTGAACGCCATCATAGGCTGAAATCGTCTGGTAGCCTTCGCGCTCCAGGTTCGCTTTGAGGATATCGACAATATTGTGCTCATCATCGACGATCAGGACTTTTGCTCCCACAATGCGAACCTCCAATTTTGCAACTGGCGACAGTAAAGCTGCAGCCAAATGAAACATCTGAACATATTGTGTGTATTATAGCATGATTCCGTAATAATGAAACAAGGCCACCGGGCGTTAACCCGATGGCCTTGAAATAATCCGGCGGAGACCTATCTTTCCGGGCCGTTACCAGCCAAGTATTGTCGGCACGAGAGAGCTTAACTGCTGTGTTCGGGATGGGAACAGGTGTGACCTC
>SABL01000189.1 GCA_009928985.1 Clostridia bacterium | reverse complement strand
AGTTATGCCTACTCCGAAGACGGCCGGACTACCTGGATTCCCCTCGCGGGCAACACGTTCGTCGTCCGGGATGACTACAATGAGACCATCCGCTTCAGGGCGGAATCCCTGAGCGGCCGTACCAATGAAAAGACCGCCGTGATCAAGGTGCAAAAAAGCATGCCCACCTCCTTGCCAGGTTTCCTGAATGCCGAAGGCGTACCGATTTTCACCCTGGTGGCCAGCGGTACAGCCAATCTCTATGGCTGGCGCAACCAGGCTTTCACCCTGAACCTGACCGCCCCCTACCGGATCATGCGGATCAAGAACAATGGCCAGGAGCGGGAACAAGCCCCCCTGACCGTGCATTACACCTTGGAAAAGCAAGATGCCCTGGGCCAATACCAGGTCATCAGCGAAAAAAGCGGCTTGACCCAGGGCAGTGCGACTGCCAGCCCTGTCCAAGTGGAGATCCAGGATGACGGCCTGTACCGATACACCCTGTATGGCCGCGACGCAGCCGGCAACCAGACCAACAGCTATACGGTCACCTACAAACTGGACTCGACGGCGCCGTCCTCTGGTCAAGTCTACGCCCAGAACGTTGGAATCACCTCCATCCTGAGTGCCCTGACCTTTGGTCTGTTCTACAAAACTGACATCCGCCTGCAGGCGACGGCTGATTTCAACATCAGTGGCAAGCAGAAAGTCGAATACCTGCGCGTGCCCGTTGCCTCGCTTGCGCAGCTTGAGACCCTGAAAGCCCTGACCACGATCGAGGAAGGTGCTGCCTACCTGAATGGAGCAACCTGGCAGACGATCACCAACAACGATGCGGTTTTCTATGAAACAGAAGAATTCATCGGTTTGTATTTCGTCCGCCTGACTGACAATGCCGGCAATTCGTCGATCATCAACTCCAACGGTGTCGTGGTTGACCTGATCAATCCGGTCCAGCCTGATGTCAACCTTTATGGCAGCAAGGTCACGACAGATTCGACTCAACTGGCTTCTTTCAATCCACTGGTCACCGGCGAATGGTACCAGAGTGTCCGGATTGACTACCAGACCCAGGATATTCTGGCCGGTATCAAACAGATCGACATCTACCATCGCTATTATGACGGCAGAGCAGCCGTCCTGCGCCAGCGGCTCACCCATACAGACCTGGTTGGGATCCAAAACGATCTGGGCTTTTACAACAAGCCCTTCGCTGGCCAGTATTTCACCACAGAAAATGGCAGCTATCAGGTCGAAATCCGTGTCTATGATGAGGCTGGCGGTTATTCGACCTATTATTCGCCGCGCCTTTATGTCGACAACGCAAAGCCCATCCTGAAGGTGAACAAAGCCCTAAGCGATGGAACCAGCTGGCAGAACGATACCTGGACCAGTCAGACGGCAACCTTCACATTGGCTGCCTCAGCTGAAGGCGGGGGAACCCTAGTTGCGCCAGTCACCTATTGGTACCAGATCGACGGCGGCAGCTGGCAGCAGATCTTTGAGTCGGCCCAGGACAGCAACCTCTATCGCGTCGTCATCGCCAACGACACCCACGCGATTTACCGTTTCCGGGTCTTATCCGGCACGGTGACCGCTCCCGTCTGGACCGTGTACGAATCGGGCAGGCTGCCCGGACAAGACGGTCCCACGCAGTCAGATCTGGCGCTGGCCAATACCGTGAAAGTCCAGAAAACACCACCGCGGGCTTTCAGCGACGCTGACTTCGCGATTTTCAAGCATGTGGCCAATCCTCTGGCCGCAGACGCAGTCTGGACCTCAGCTATCCTGGATGCCAATTCCCAGGACAGCTGGTACAACCAAGACTTGACTGTCCAAGTCAATTTGCCGCGGCCGACAGACCAGGGCCATCCTCACGCACCCATGAGCACCACCTACACGCTCAGCAAGGACGGCGCCATCCTTGACGCGCAAAGCGGGACATCGGCTGTTGAAGCGGCTGTGCTGTATTTCCAATTGACCGAGGATGGCACTTACACGATCACCGTCCGGACAACCGATGCCGCGGGCAATACCAATGCCTCCTTCACCAAGACAATCCGCATCGATGACACGAAGCCGGACCTCCAAACGATCAAGATCAACGAGACATTCGTCAACTGGGCTGCCAATTTGCTCCAGACCCTGACGTACGACCTGTTCTTCAAGCAGATCCTGGTCTCGATCGATGTGAACTATGACAAAAGCGGCCGGCACAGTACGGAAGGTTTGGCTTATCAGCTGGTCGCCCAGACCGAGTCTACGATGCCCCAGGCTGATCCCAATGGCTGGACACAGCTGCCGCTTTCCAGCAAGACCTTTACCTTTTCCGAGAATTTCCGCGGCGTCCTGTTTGTCAAAGCCATGGATAAGGCTGGGAACCTGTCTGACACCTGGCTGACCCATGGATTCATGTCGGACGTCACCGCACCTGATCTGATTGTGAATGCAAGCGCCGACAGGGCTGTCCACAACCAGGCTGGCGGCTGGACGGCCAATTCGCCTGCTGCCGTCACAACAGACTGGCTGAATGACGCGGTCATGGTGACATTGGATGCCTCTGACCTGGTTGGCGGCATCAATACCCTCAGTCAAGTCACCTATGCCATCACCACGGCTTCAGGCACCAACCAGACGGCAGAGACTGTGCTTTACCAGGCATCCGCCGCAATCGACCCAGCCTTGGCGCCGGCAGGCATGCCGAGCCAGACGCTCACCCTGGCGGCAGACGATACCTACACGCTGGTGGCAAAAGCAATTGACCGCTCTGGCAACAGCAGCACGCGCACCCTGGTCATCCGAATCGACCGACTGGCCCCTCTGGATCAGGATGTGATCATCGCCATCAATGGCACCGACATTGCCTTGGCCGCGGGCGAAACAGGTGATCCACTCTATTTGACCAACGGTGAATCCGCTGTGATTGACGCGACTCAAGCGGCCCAGATCAGTGGCATCGCATCCATCGAGTATCAGGTTGTCGAACAAGGTGAGGCCATCAGCGACACCTGGGCGGTCTATTCATCCGCGGCAGTCTTCAAGACTGCCCTGGATGCCTGGAGCAACCGGATCTTCACCCTGCCGGTCCGGATCACAGACCGGGCCGGCAATCAGACTGAATTGACATCGAGGGTTGTCTATTTGGACAACACCAGGCCTACGGTTTTAGTCAGTGGCAATCCGGCAAAATGGACAGACCAGGATGTCACGTTGGTGGTCACCGCCCATGACTACACGCAATTTGGCAATATCAACAGTGGCATTGGTTCGGATT
>SABL01000188.1 GCA_009928985.1 Clostridia bacterium | reverse complement strand
AACCAGCCAGAGCGAAAATGAAGCGACATACGGTTTGACCAGGCTATGGACTCCATCTGATTCTAACCCCTCAGACCTGGCCACGCCCAAAGGAATTCCCGCCTTTGCGCACCGCGTCTGGTGACCGGGCGAGGGAGGGCATAGAATGCCAAATTTTGCTGATACCCGCGGTGGGGTAAAGGCGGATGTACAAGCTTCTCTCCAGATTCACCCTCCTGCTGCTCACCCTCTTGGTCACCCTGGGGGGTTACTGGTGGTTGACCGGGGAGCCTGGGGTGCCGCGAACGGTCAGGGTGGGTTGGTATGAGCACTCACCCCTGATCTGGAGCGATACGGATAGCGGGCGCCCGCGAGGCTACTATCCGGCCCTGCTGGAGGAGATCGCCCGCCGGGGGCAACTGCGGCTGGAATATGTCAAGAGCGATCGCACCACCCTGCTGAAAGATCTCGCTGCCGGCGCCTTTCACCTCGCCGTGCCCGTCACGATCACGGACCAGCGAAAAGCGGCCATGGATTTTTCCTGGCCGATCGACGAATACCAGCGCCGGATTCTTGGTCGTGGCGCGGTATTGACCGCCAGTCCGTCCGCGGATTTAGAGAAGAAATACTTTGGTGCCCTGCAAGGGAGCGTCCATCAGGAACAGATCGAACGCTGGTACCAAGCGGGCCGCATCGGCGGGGTGCAGACCTTTGCCGACACGGCCCAGATGGAGCAGGCCCTGCTGGCCGGAAATGTTGATTACCTTCTGGACGACGCGGAGATTATCACCGCCCTCCAGCAGCGGTATCCCGACGAATTAACGGTCCTGGAGACCGATGATTTTTTCAGCCCGAGCGCCTACCGCGCCTTTCCGGTGGCCAAGGACCAGGCCTGGTTGTTGAACCGGATTAATCATGCGTTGCGCAACATGATGCGGGACGGAAGTTTCTCGGCCATCTACCGCAAATACCATGACGCCGGCAATACCACCGAGACCGGAACTCGCGATCACCAAGACGCGGGCCTGACCAGCGACACCGGCGATAAGAGCAGGGTTGGGGAGGACTCGCGATGGCGGCAGCGGTTACCGCGGATCGAAGTGGATGAAAATTTTGATGCGCGGGCGATCCTGGATAACTATTTCGACGTGATTTCCAGCGATGCCGAGGGGGTGCGTGATCGAGCGAAGATCGATCTGATCAATGGCCTCATCCGCGATGGCCGCCGTGAATTTGCCACCAAACTCCATCGTGCTCAGGTCCGCCTGAACGAGTTACTGCTTCTGATCGATGGTCAGCCCCAGGATGCCCCTTATTTTTCCGCCTTCTACTATCGTCAGATCGAGGATCTGAGTCGGTCGTTCGAGCAGGTCCGCGATAGCCTCCAGGCTTACCGGCAGAAGTTCAATCTGGAAAACACCCAGATGAAGAACAATCTCACCATGATCCAATCCATCGAGATGGTCGAGCCGGAACTAGCCTGGCGCGCCAATTGGATTTCCTACAATTTCGATGCCGCCTTGCTCACCCAGGTGCGCTGGGTTGAACAGATCGATGAAATCATCCGGAAAAGCGACGACTTCATCGCTGAGTCGCAGCAGATTCTGAAGCGGGGTGAGGGGGAACTGTTGGCACACTATGGCCAGTATTTTTTTCAGCAGTTCGATTTCTTTGGCGGTGGCGAAAACGTCGGTGGCGCCGCCTTTCAGTTCCTGGAACTGAAAAGGAGTTACGTCAGTTGGTTGCTCGCCCTGCCAATCCAATGGCGGGTCATCGTACCTGATGATTACCTCTGGCCCTCATTGACATGGCAATTCTTCGTCATCGTCGTCATCGCCGTCATCATCACCCTGGTCATCCTGCGCCTGACCCGGTTTCCCCTGAGCAAGTATAAACGTCCTTATCTGACGGCCTGGCTGGGAATCTTTTTTTTTCATACCAATCAGTTCCTCCCCAGCACCAACGATAGTCTGTTTTTTACCCTGGCGATGTTGTTCCTGGGACTGGCGATCACCGATTTCGCCTGGAAATCCCGTTCTGAGGATGAGAATGCCTCGGGACTAAATCCCTTTCTGCTCACCATTTTCTCCATCGCCCTGCTGGATATGATGACGGATCTTCTGGCGCCCAAGCGCGTGATGCTCTTGACCCTGGTGCTGTTCGGACTCGGTAATCTGCTCTGGGTGATCGGTAATTCCATCATCCACAAACAACATCGCCTGGATATCCATTCCCTGTTCCATCTGTCCGGACTGATCTGGATGGTCGTTGGCATCACGGCCTGGTTGGGTTATCTCTATCCCGCCCTGGCGCTCGCCATCGGTGGCGGTCTGGCACTGAGCGTCTTTTATGCTGGGACCGTGATTACCCAAAACCTGTTGCGGGTCGCTCATGCCATCCGCGTTAGCCGGTCATCGACGGCCAGCATCATTTCCACCCTGCTGATTCCTTTGCTGTGGTTTGCCCTGCTGATGGGCGCCACCCAGTGGGGGTTCGAAGTCTTCAATGCCAATTGGTTCATCACCCATCTTTTTGATGTCGATCTGGCACCATCACCCGCCGTTGAGATCAGTCTGCGTACCCTGGTGGATATCCTGCTGGTGGGTGTTTTCCTGCGCTTTATCCTCAACTGGATCCATGAGATGTTGACGGTGATCAGCGATTCGCGCCAGCTCGACCTGGTGGCCCTCAATTCCACCTACCTGGTCGTACGCTATGTCGTCTGGATTCTCTTCATCCTGATTACCCTCGCCTCGCTGCATATCGACTGGGATAATCTCAAATGGATCGTGGGTGGTCTCAGCGTGGGTTTTGGCTTTGCCTTGAAGGATATTCTCGAGAATTTCTTTGCCGGGATCATCATCCTGCTCGGCAAACAGGTCCGACCGGGGGATACCATCGAATTTGGTTTCGTATATGGCAAGGTCCACAAGATCAACATCCGCGCGACCTTCATCAAGACCGAGGACAATGCCCTCATTGCCCTGCCCAACAGTCAGATCGTCTCCAAGGAATTCCGCAACTGGACCCTGAATGGCGATATCCGGCGTTATGAGTTTCAGGTCGGGATCGCTTACGACGCGGAGATTCAGGTGGCGATTCAGACCCTGCTGGAGGTCATGCGCGCCTCGCCCTACGTGCTCAAGGTCCACCCGCCCGATGTGCTGGTGGTCGATTTTGCCGACAGTGCCATCCTGCTCAAGGCCCGCTTCTGGATCAAGGTGGCTAACCGCACCAAGTCGGCCGCCGCTCTCCGGCACGATACCCTGGCGGCCTT
>SABL01000053.1 GCA_009928985.1 Clostridia bacterium | reverse complement strand
ACTCGATGTTCCAGCGTGACAAGAACCACCCGTCTGTCCTGATCTGGTCCTGTGGCAACGAATCCTTTGGTGGCCAGGTCATTTTTGAGATGTCGCAGCGGTTCAGAGCGCTTGACCCGACACGCCCCGTCCACTATGAAGGCGTGCACTGGGATCCCCGCTTCCCGGACACCACCGACATGATCAGCCGCATGTACCCGCCGGTCACCGAGATTGAGGCTTTTCTGGCCGAAAACCGGACGAAGCCCTACATCTGTTGCGAATACGCCCATGCGATGGGCAATTCCTGCGGTGCGATGCATAAATACACCGATCTGACCGACACGGATCCGCTTTACCAGGGGGGATTCATCTGGGACTACATCGACCAGGCCCTGCTCTGGTCCAATAGTCGCGGCGAGCGACACCTGGCCTATGGCGGCGATTTTGGCGACCGGCCGAATGATGGCAATTTTTGCGGCAATGGCATTGTCTATGCCGATACCCGTGAGCCATCACCGAAAATGGCCGAGGTCAAATTCAACTACCAGAACATCGCAGTGACCTTTGCCGGCGAGCATTTCAAGGTGATCAACAAGCATCTCTTCACGGCGACGGATGCTTATGACTGTACCGTCGAACTGGCCAAGGACGGACAGACCGTTGCACGCCATCCAGTGGCGACAGCGGTTGCTCCGCTGACTTCAGCAGTCTATCCGCTGCCATTTGCGCGTCCGGATGAAGCGGGTGAATATGCCGTGACCATTTCCTTCACTTTGAAAAACGACACCCTCTGGGCCGCGCGCGGCCATGAAATCGCCTTTGGCCAGGATGTGTTTGTCGTCACAGGTTTGCAGGATGAAGCCGGAATCCCTGACAGGGTCGCCACGTTCGAAGTGATCGATGGTGCCTGGAATCTCGGGGTCCGGGGTGCCACATTTGAAGTGCTGTTCTCAAAAATGTACGGCGGTCTCGTTTCCTATCGCTTTGCCGGCGAGGAGCTGTTGAAAGGGATGCCGCTGCCAAACTTCTGGCGTGCGCCTACGGATAACGACCGCGGCAACAGCCTGCCAGCCCGGTCTGCCCAGTGGAAAATTGCCAGCCTCTACCTGACCCACAAGGATCCTGAGACCCAGGCGGTTCGTCAGCCGGTCATCGAGATTGCGGCTGACCAGGTCCGGATCACTTTTGACTATCTGCTGCCAGTCCAGCCGGCGGCTTCCTGCCAGCTGAGCTACACGGTATTTGCTGATGGCCGGGTCCGAACTCGGCTGGACTACAAACCCGTGCCGGAACTGGGCGACATGCCGGAATTCGGCGTGATGTTTCAGCTCGATGCCGGTTATGACCGCCTGACGTGGTATGGTCTGGGTCCAGATGAGACTTACGCCGACCGCAACCGGGGCGCCAAGCTGGGCATTTATACGGCGACGGTCCAGGACAACCTCGCCGCTTATCTCAAGCCGCAGGAATGCGGCAACAAGTCCGGGGTCCGCTGGGCGACTGTGGCCAATGCTTCCGGTCGTGGCTTGCGTTTCAGTGGCAATCAGATCAACGTCTCCGCCCTGCCGTACACACCGCATGAACTCGAGCAGGCTCGCCATGCTTACGAGTTGCCGCCTGTTCACAACACCGTTGTCCGGATTGCCCAGCAACAACTGGGAGTCGCTGGTGACGATAGCTGGGGTGCCCGGACGCACGACGAGTACCGCCTGGATGTGAGCCGGCCGATGTCGTTCGAGTTCGAATTCTGCGGGATCTGATCGGTGGATGATGGGCGCGTCATGGTTGACGCAACACAGCCTTAGCCACCCCAAATACATCGTTCGATCGCCTTGGCGAACCCGTCTTCTCAGGTAGAAGCGGTGGTCGCCAAGGCTTTTTGCGTGACCGCTGGGATTTGCTGGATTGCGACCCTGGCAAAGAATTGCAGCCAATTCAATGAACATGTATACTGAAATCAAAATAAGTGAATCATGAGTAAGTTACTTTTGTTTCAGCAAAAGGAGTGGCATCATGTTTATTGGCCGCGAACGGGAACTTTCTGCACTTGAGAAGGCTTATGGCAAAAGCACGTTCCAGATGATTGTGCTGTATGGACGGCGGCGCATCGGCAAGACTACTTTACTGAGCCGATTTGCGGAGGATAAAAGGGCCATTTTCTTTTCTGCTCAGCAGGTGAATGACCATTTAGCGCTGGAACAATTCAGCGCCAAAGTGCTGGCTTTTTTCGAGGAAAAGATGATCCGTCGTTTTGATGATTGGGCAATGGCCTTTGACTATGTTGGCCAAAAAGCGGCGAATGAGCGATTCATTTTAATTATCGACGAGTTTCCTTATTTGGCCAGCGCCAATCCCACTCTTTTATCCTTGCTCCAGCACACCATCGATCACGAGTGGCAGAAGACCCAGCTATATCTGGTGCTGTGTGGTAGCTCGATCGGATTCATGGAAAGTGAAGTGCTTGGTGCCAAAAGCCCACTCTTCGGCCGCCGGACAGCCCAGCTTCAGTTGACGGCTTTCAATTACCGGGACGCTGCACAGTTCTACCCCGGTTTTGCCAGACTTGATCAGATGCGTGCGTATGCTATTTGGGGTGGAGTGCCCAATTACATCCATCTTGTTGATGATCAGATGTCATTATCAGAAAATATAACCGCGACGATCTTGCAGCCAGATGCCTATTTGGCTGAGGAGCCCGTTTTGTTTCTCAAGCAGGAGTTTCGCGAGCCTGCTCTCTACAACTCAATCCTGCAGGCAATCGCGAGTGGCGCATCACGCATCAACGAAATCGCCACGCGTGTGGGCGAAGATAGCAGTAAATGCCTGAAGTACATCCAGCACTTGATCTCAATTAGCCTGATTGCCAGGGAAACCCCTTTTCTGGAACCAGAATCCAGCCGGCGATCGATTTACCGGATCATCGACCCGTTCTTTCGGTTTTGGTACCGGTTTGTTTTTTCCAATCGGGACTTGATTGAAAGGGGCATGGGAGAGGTTCTTTTGCATGAGAAAATCCTGCCCGGTTTGGACACCTTTGTGGGGACTGAATTTGAAAAAATCTGTCTGAACTACCTGTGGGAGCAGAATCGTCAGGACCGGTTACCCTTCTTGTTTACAAAAATCGGCCGCTGGTGGGGTAACGATCCACAGCACAGGACGGAAGCGGAAATCGATCTCATCGCAGCCGGCAAGGATGCCGCTTTGTTTTGTGAATGTAAATGGCGCAATGAACCATGCAGTTCTGCTGTGCTGAGTCTTATAGAGCACCGCGCGACTTTGCTGAAACCTTTTCCGAAGGCCTGGTTCGTCCTGTTTTCCAGAGCCGGATTTACTCCGGATCTGATCCAAAAGGTTCAGGCGAGGGAAGATGTGTTATTGATATCTGTCGAGACGATGTGAGGATTGGTTCGACTTTCCGGTAGTATTTGAAAAATGACGGGCTGTCTGCAGAAATGCTCAGGTAGTCCAGATCGTCTTCCAAGATCTGAATTTTGGGCGAGGCTGGCAAAGCCTGGAGGACTGCAGTGAGATCCGGCTGTCTGGGTTTTTGCAATACCAGCGTCGTGATGGCATGGAGCTCGATGTATTCAGCCAGAACGTCGTGCAGGGTTCCTTCGTAGACGGCAACGTCCTGGTCCTTGCACAGCTGCAACAGGAAAAGCAGCCGGTTTTTGCCGTAGTTCATGGTCTCAAAGTGGAGCCGGTCGTAAATGAAGATACAGTGGTCGCTGGGCTGGCGTTTCATCCCTTCGGCATGCAGGAGATTGAGCGTTGCCATGTCACAGCCCCTCCTTGTGCGGTATCTGCTGTCGAAACAGGCGGGCTTCGCGTTCGGGGTAGGTCCCTGCCAGCTCGGGATTGGTAGCCTCAGATGCGTCCAGCTGGCCGGCTGAAAATTTTTGCAGGTTTTCGAGATTGAAAAAATAAGGTTTTGCGGACAGGGTGGAGGCAACCCATTGCCAGGAGAGGGCATTGCTGGCTTGATCACCGTCGATCAGATGGTGGAACATCCAGCTGGCCCCAGCCTGCCAGCGGATTCGGCGGACATGCACCACATAGGCACTGAGGTACATCCGGGCATGATTGTGAAGGTAGCCGGTCTGAACCAGCGTCGTGACCAGGGAGTTGATGGCCGCACTGGGTGTATGGGCTGCGCGGATATCTGACGGCAACTCAGGCCCATAATCTTCAGCGAAAAAGCCCGTTTTATAAGGCGAATAATCGTGCGTCGCACACTGGGGATGCAGGTTGAGGAATGACCGGAAATACATGCGCCACATCAGTTCGGACAATAGTTTCTGGCTGCCAGCAAACCCGAAGCGCTCGAGAACGAATTCGACAATCTCCCTGACACTGAATATCCCAGCAGTGATATAGATACTTAAACGCGTGACCTTGCCATTGAAATAATTTCGCGTTCTGCTGTAGCCCTCCGGATCGATGGCCAACAGACGAGCTCTGGCATCGGCGAGGGAATAGCTGGCGTCATCGGCGACGGGTTCATGGCGCAGCTTCGGAGAAAGCTGGTCGATCAGTTCGCTCAGGTCTGTATTTTCCAGGTTTAAACGGCGCATACGCTTGACCTTTCTGTGTTCCTTGTCGGAATCTGCCCATGACCGTCCAGCGCGACCATTCGCATATTGGTCATGATCAAAGTTGCCCCGCGTCGAGCCTGGCGAAAATAGCTTTCGCCTGGCCGGCGATAGCAGCCTGCTTTTCAGGTGCAAATTTGCGATAAGATTGGACAATCATGGCCATGCGGGTGTTGTGCTGCAGGGTGGCCTGGTGGGTGGCAATGAAATGCCAGTACAAGGCGTTGAAGGGGCAGGCGTTTGCCCCGGCCAGGGCTTTGGGGTCATAGGGACAGGTGCGGCAGGCGTTGGACATTTTCCTGAGATAGGCAGCGGAACTGACATACGGCTTGGAGGCGATTTTGCCACCATCGGCAAAAAGGCCCATGCCAATTGTATTGGGGATCTCAACCCAATCCCAGGCATCGGCGTAGACACCGAGGTACCACTGGTGAACCTGATGCGGGTTGATTTGCGCCAGCGTGGCAAAATTGGCAGTGATCATCAGGCGCTGGATATGGTGGGAATAAGCATGCTCAAGGGTGTCGGTGATGGCCTGGGCCAGGCAGCGCATGTGAGTCTGGCCGGTCCAGTAGAAAGCTGGCAGCGGGCGGTGCGCGTGCAGGTGATTGGCCGATTCCAGACCGGGCATCAGGGTCAGGTATTTATAGAACATATACTCGCGCCAGCCGAGGATCTGGCGGATGAAACCTTCGACTGTCTCGATGCTGGCCTGATTTCGGAAATAGGCGAGTTCGGCAGCCTGGCAGACCTCCATCGGATCGAGCAAGCCTACATTGATGTAGGCTGAGAGCAGGGAATGCGAGACATAAGGGTCCCCCAGGATCAGGTTGTCCTGATACTGGCCAAAAGTGGGCAGAATATGCGCGACAAAATGGTCCAGTTCGCGGCGCGCCTGTTCAGAGGTGAGGGAAAAATAGAAGGAGTCGCAGGAGCCAAGCTGATGGGGAAAGTAACGCTGGACCTCTTGCAGGACTTCAAGCAGCAAGGGGCTCTTTTTGAAGCTCAAGCGTGGGTGTTTGGCTGGTGCTTGTTTCAAAGCCTGCTGGTTGGCTTTGTCAAAATTGAACTGGCCGCCAACAGGCTGGCCACTAATATCCATCAGCAGGCCGGTCTGACGCCGCATCTTCTGGTAAAAGGTCTCCATTCGGAACGATTTGGCCGCAAACCAGGGCTGCATCACCGCTTCATCACTGATCAGGTTGGTGTCACGGGTGAAAGTGAACTGAAAGCCGCCAGAGTTTGCCAGCAGCTCTAGCTCCTGACGTTGGGACCAGCTTTTCGGCCGCATGAGCCAGACCTCTGTGAGCTGGCGATCCAGGGTCAGCCGGGTGAGCTGCTCGATCTGGGTCCAGTCCGGCTGGCTTTGGCGAAAATCCAGATAAACGACAGGTTTGCCCTCTCTGGTGAGCGTTTGGGCAAAGGTCCGGTTGACCCCAAGGATGAAGGCCGTCTTTTTCTGGTGTGCAAACGGTAGATCGAGCTCTTTTTTGCTCTCGGCCATCAAGACCAGATCCCCATCCTGCCAGGCCGCCAGGGATGAGTTGGTCACACTGCATTGGTCATTGAGAATCCAGATCGCCTTAGCCAAGATGAGCCATCCTTTAATGTGAGGATATTCTGCTCAAATGCTAGCAAATCGAAGCGGCTAAGTAAATCAAAACGGATGGGTCAGCTCATTGAACAGGACCTGAAACGGCTCATTCTTCGCGCCAACCGCGAAATGTGAGCCTCTGAGAGCCGCAATAGATGCATGAGCTTGTTTTCGGGCCTTCGAACTCGCCCCTGCATGACACACATTCATATTGCCAAAAGAGCTTCTTATTGACGGGACTTCCGCCGGTATAATAGCCCGGAGTTCCACCGCTGATCTGGTCCAAAGCATCATCATTCAATTTTTCTGTAGACGTGTTATCTGCTGACATCGCTTAACTTCTCCAAAAAGTCTATTTGACTCAGGGTCAACAATCGGCATCCGTTAGTTCCACACCCACTTCGGAAAAATAACCTTTGTGGCAGGTGTAATACCCCATGGATGTGGTTGCACTGGTTCGAACCTCGCGCATCTTTTCCACGTTAGGGCATTCTCCCCAGACCGGACTCAGACAATACCAGCCGTCATACCGCTTCTGGCACGTGTCAACGATCTCGATCCCAAAAAAACCTCCAGCAACGGTGTCGAGAGCATCATCGCTGAGCTTTTCCGGTCGTTTGCTGTCGCCGGTCACACTTTCATCTGGTTGACGTGGATATTTTTGCATGGAGACCCCTCCTCGTTAGGTTTGATAGTACGATTTTGACAGGCTGGTGTTACGAATCTGCCCGCGAATGTTAAGGTTGTGTAACAAGTGGTTGAAGAGGGTGGGTTTTAATCAAAGAACATTTGAAATCTTTTCGAATCCATACATAGAACTAATAGACCTGATCGACCTGGAAAGCTTACTCTGCCGGACGATCCAAGCCGGTTGAACCAAAAGAGACGGGGTCTGTTTTATCTACTTCTTTGATTTGGTTCTGCGCGCCAGTGATAGTCCGCCAAAACCGCTAATGATCGCCATGTAGAAGCCCAGATCATACCACCAACCTGTATTGTTGGTTTCGTACACACGCAGGCTTTTATTGAAAATGCCGCCGATCAGGGAGATGGGGGCGATCCAGCCGTGCCAGACTCCCCAGAAGAATCCGGCCGGTCTATCCGGTGTGATCTTGCCATCGCCCGGGATGCAGGCTGTAAGCAGCAGGGTGGAGAGGAGGATTAGCAGGACTAAAAACAGAATTTCCCCTTGCTGTCTGTTTCTTAAAACGGTGAGGAGCTTTTTCTGTGACATAAGAGGAGACACCTTCTTTCACCTTGGTTTGGGCCATTCACCAGAGCCCGGGGATCAGGCGATAGCGGACTTTATCCCTGTACGCCTCGTAGCCCGGCAGTTCTTTGAGCAGGAGTTTTTCTTCATTTTGGATCCTGATGACAAGGATCATCGGTAAGAGCAGAATGGGGATGGCCATGTAATAGGAGCCAAGGACAAAGGGAGAGGCCAGGTAGATCAGTAGGGACGCAGCATACATGGGGTGGCGGATGATCCCGTACAGTCCGGTTTCGATCAGCTTCTGGCCCTCTTGGATCTCGATGATGCGTGAGGCATAGGAGTTTTCGCGCATGACTTCGACGAACATCGCATAGCCCAGGATCATGATGATTTCGGCCAGAATCACGAGCCAGAGCGGGACATGCGACCAGCCGAAGCGGTAGTCAAATCCCGGTAAAGTGTAGGCGAGCAGGAAAAAGATCGCAGTGAATTTCATCAGGCTTTTTTGCTGCGTTTGCCGCTCTTTTAGTTGCAGGCGTTTGCGCAGAAGATCGGGATTCGTCCGGAGCAAATAGATCAAGGTGACGGACATCAATGCGTACAAGGTGATGAGAAAGAGCCAGCCGTTAAAGAACTGAAGTGTTCCGGCGGGCAGGAAAATCAGTACGCCCAACACCAGCACAGAGAGCAGGGCCTTGATCACGGCCTGGGCCAGAATCGGGCGGAGAGAAGGCATGACTTGCGTTCACCCACTTTCGCTGAAAAACCCTGAAGAACACTCGTATAAGCTGATTATAGACCTTTTTGCCGAAAAAGGGACCCTGTCCCTTTTTCGGCAAAGACAATCGATTCGAGCGGCTCCTCGATGGAGTTGATCCGCTGTCCTGGACACAGTATCGCTCATGCGGTGTAAAGATGCATTGCTTACAGGGTGCCCATCAGGTTGCACATTTCGATCGCGGTGACGGCGGCGTCAAAGCCTTTGTTACCGGCTTTGGTGCCAGCCCGTTCGATGGCCTGGTCGATGTTGTCGGTGGTCAGGACGCCAAAAACGACGGGCAGGCCAGTCTGGAGCGAGACCTGGGCGACGCCTTTGGCGGCTTCGCTAGCGACATAGTCGAAATGGGGCGTCGAGCCGCGGATCACGGCGCCGAGGCAGATCACGGCGTCGTATTTGCCGGACTGGGCCATTTTCTGGGCAGCCAGGGGGATCTCGTAGGCGCCGGGCACCCAGACGAGATCGATGTTGGACTCAGCGACACCGTGGCGCTGCAAACCATCGACCGCACCACCGATCAGCTTGCTGGTGATCAGTTCGTTGAAGCGACCGGCGACGATGCCGAAGCGCTGCTTGCTGGTGGCGATCAGGTTGCCTTCGATGACTTTGATGGACATGGGGTGTTCCTCACTTTCATATTGGCCTGTGGCGGCCTGGGATTATAAAGAATGAGCTTTATCTGGTGGATTCAATTTGAAATTTCAGGCGCTTAGGTCTGCTTTAGGCCTGCTTTAGTGATGCCAGTGGCCAAACAAATGGCCCATTTTCTCTTTTTTGGTCTGGAGATAGAATTTGTTTTCTTCGTGCGAAGGGATCTCGATCGGCACGCGTTCGACGATTTCGAGATCAAAACCGGACAGACCGCTGAGCTTGTGCGGGTTGTTGGTCATCAGGCGGATCCGGCGAATGCCGAGGTCGTGCAGGATCTGGGCACCCATGCCGTATTCGCGTGCATCCGCTTCAAATCCGAGCGAAAGATTGGCTTCGACGGTGTCCTGGCCCTGGTCCTGGAGCGCATAGGCCCGGATCTTGTTGACCAGGCCGATACCGCGGCCTTCCTGACGCAAATACAGAACGGCGCCGCGGCCTTCGTGGGCAATTTTCTGCAGGGCAGCGTCGAGCTGCTCGCCACAGTCGCAGCGCAGGGAATGGAAAGCGTCACCGGTCAGGCATTCGGAATGAACCCGGACGAGGACGGGGGCCTGGCCAAAGGTCTCTTCGCCCATGGTGAGGGCAACGTGGTGCTCGCCAGTCAGGGCGTTTTCAAAGGCGTGAATGGTGAAATCGCCAAATCGGGTCGGCAGCTTGGCTGTGGCGGCATGGCTGACCATCCGTTTGTGATCGTGCTTGAGGCGCCAGTCAATCAGGTCTGCGACCGTGATCAGGAGCAAGTTGTGCGTGTCACAGAACTCGACCAGCTGGGGTAGACGCGCCATGGTG
Organism: Clostridia bacterium; assembly: GCA_009928985.1. Taxonomy (GTDB): domain Bacteria; phylum Bacillota; class Clostridia; order Saccharofermentanales; family UBA5734; genus UBA5734. The sequence continues at coordinate 6,915 of SABL01000053.1, read as the reverse complement.
CCATCGCCATTCATGATTTCGCAGATGGCGCCGGCGGGTTTGAGGCCGGCCAGACGGGCTAGGTCAACGGCGGCTTCGGTGTGTCCAGCACGCTGGATGACGCCGCCGTCGCGGGCGATCAGTGGGAAGATGTGGCCTGGCTTAACGAAGTCGTTGCTGGTCGCGGTTGGGTCACAGAGCAGCTGGATGGTGGTCGAGCGTTCATGTGCGGAGATTCCAGTGTGAACGGATTTGGCATCGACGGTAACCGTGAAAGCGGTACGCATGCTCTCCGAGTTGCGCTCGACCATCAGGGGCAGGTCGAGTTCCTGGGCCCGGGTGGCGGTGATCGGGGCGCAGATCATGCCCTTGCCGTGGGTGGCCATGAAATTGATCGCCTCCGGCGTGGCCTTTTCGGCGGCCATCAGCAGGTCGCCTTCGTTTTCGCGGTTTTCGTCATCGACGACAACGATCATCTGCCCGTTTTTGATCGCTACGATGGCTTGTTCGATGGTGCTGAACATAGGTGGGGTCCTCCTTCTTAAAATCCGTGCTCACGGAGAAATTCAAAGCTGAGCCGGCTGGCTGGTTTGTGCTCGCTAGGCTGCTCAGGTGAGCTGGAGCTACCTGTCAGGCCGAGCAGCTTTTCGACGTATTTGCCGATGACATCACATTCGATATTGACCAGATCGCCGGGCTGATAATGACCGATGATCGTTTCGCTGGCGGAATGGGGAATGATCGAGACCGTGAAATCGTTGCTGCTGACGGCGGCGACGGTCAGGCTGACGCCATCCAGAGCGACGGATCCTTTGGCGACGATGTATTTGAGTAGCTCGGGGGCAGCCTGGATTTTAAGCAGGATGGCATTATGCTCAGGGGTTCGACTCTGGATCGTGCCGGTACCGTCGATGTGGCCGCTGACGATGTGACCGCCGAGACGGTCGGACAGGCGCAGGGCGCGTTCGAGATTGACCGGGCTGCCGGGGCGCATCTCGCTAAGGCTCGATCGGCGCAAGGTTTCAGGCATGACATCGGCGGCAAAAGTGCTTCCGGTCAGATCAACAGCAGTCAGGCAGATGCCGTTGACGGCGATGCTGTCGCCCCTGCGCGTGTCCCCGAGGACCTTTCTCGCCTGGATGGTGAAGCGGATTTTCTCGCCGCTGCGGTGGATGGACAAGACGGTGCCCATTTCTTCGATGATGCCAGTAAACATCTATGTTGTCCTTTCCGGCGTGGAGCCTGTACTGGGTCCAGCCAGCTGCTGTGGCTGGCGTCCAGGTTTTTGTGGGTATCCTTCGATCAGGAAATCATCGCCGACCGGCGTGACGGTCATATCCGTGATGGGGATGGCATCAGTCAGGAGTTCGGTGCCTTCGCCATGGAAACAGGCGATCGAGGCGCTGCCGCCGATGATTTTCGGGGCCATGAAGAGCATAATCTTGTCCACCAGGCCGGCGCGCAGGAAGGCTTCGTTGAGGCGGCCGCCACCTTCGAGCAGAATGCTGTCAATACCGGATTCGCCGAGCTGGTCAATCAGGGCTTGCAGGTCTACTTGGCCTTCCGGACCGTCGAGGACCAGAAGGGTGGCACTGGCCTGTTTGAGCTTCTGGGCTTGTCCAGGATCGATGGCTGACGTGGTGGCTACAATCACGGGCGCTTTCGAATCGGCATTGAACACGCGATGCTGCGGGGTGAGTCGACCTTTGCTGTCGACAATGATCCGGGCGGGATCCATGTCCCTTTTGCCATGCAGGCGAGTGGTCAGGGACGGATCATCCTGCAAAATGGTGTTGATGCCGACCAGAATCGCAGCTGTGCGGCTGCGCCAGCGATGGACCAGCTTTCTCGACTGGGCTCCGGAGATCCACTTCGACTCCCCCGTGTGGGTGGCGATTTTACCATCGATGCTGATAGCGGCCTTTAGTATGACAAACGGCTTGCCGGTCGTGATGTGCTTGATGAAGATCTCGTTGAGCTGGCGCGCTTCGGTTTCGAGCACACCGGTGGTTACCTCGATCCCAGCTGTGCGCAGCGTCTGGATGCCGCGACCTGCGACGATCGGATTGGGGTCCTCCACGGCGATCACAACCCGAGCGAGTCGGTTTTCGACGATGAGGTCGGCACAGGGCGGGGTGCGGCCGAAATGGCTGCACGGCTCGAGATTGACATAGAGGGTGGCGCCGGTGAGGTCAATGCCGTGGCTTTGGGCCTTTTCGATGGCGGCACGCTCGGCATGTGCCTTGCCAAGTGCGGCGTGATAGCCTTCGGCCAAGATTTCGCCATCTCGGACGATGACACAACCGACCAGCGGATTCGGACGTGTGCGGCCCCAGCCTTTTTCCGCCAGTTTCAAGGCCCGGCGCATCCATTTGACATCCTGAGTGAGTTCCATTGCTTTTGACGTGTCTCCTTTGGTTTCCGATCGAAATAAAAAATCCCTGAAGAGAAAATCTTCAGGGATTTGAATGCCGGAAAAAAGGCAGGGATGCTGCATGCAATGAAACTCACACGAAACCATCTCGTTCTTCTCCCATCCAGACTCTACTGTCGGCTCCGGAAATGATCCGGATCTGCCTTTCGGCTCGCGGGCTTGACCGCCGGTAAGGATTTTCACCTATCCCTGAAGAACACCTATTCAATTGATGGGGCTACTGTAGCACGGCAAAGGGCTGGTGTCAATCGAGGGAGATTTTGGACTCTTTGTATTGAGTGACAGACATCAGGCCAGATCGTAGATCTTGGGATTGAATTTCTCACAGTCATCAACCATTTCTGCGATGAATTCATCATCAGAATCCGGGATGCTTTCGATCTGTGATTCGAGGATGTCCAGCCAGTCCTTTTCGCGTTCCTCAATCAAGACCTTATCCTGGCTCAAGCCACTGCGCAAGGCATCGACTGCAGCCTGTGCGGCTGTTTTTGCCCGGGATAGGCCCCCATTCTGGTCAGAGACAATTTTCTCAGCGATTTCAAACACGACATCTGGCCGCAGGACGTACGCTTGTGGATCGAAGCGGCTGTCGCTGTCAGCGTGCAGGTCGCGCAGCAGGCGAGCGACCTCCGGCCCACGGCGTGTGGCTCCATTCATCAGGCGGCAATCGTATGCCAGTTGCTCCATCGACACGACGGGTGCGAAACCGCCGAGCAACTTGATGTGCTGGATGGACTCGTTGCTCCACAGGTCTGCAACGCAAGCAGCGATGTTGCCGACAGGGCTCAAATGGGCGACTGCACTGGTTCGACCTTCCATAGTGATCGGGGTGCCTGTGATGGCTTTGACATAGACACCTTCGTAGCCACAGTCCTTGTGTGGTCCGACAGCTCCTGCTTCTATCGCGGCCAGGCTGCGCACCGCAGAAACCACTCGATCAACGGCGGCAAAAGTCTTGGGGATCATCTTGCGGTCGGCCAGGACCATCGCGGTATTGGCAAATCCGCAGGCAGTGTCACCGGAGGCGATCGAGCCGGTTTCCCTGGCGATGGTACTGATCTCCGTCCACAATTTGTGCATGTCACGCACCCCCAGCACACCCAGGGCAAAGATTGCCTTGCGGATATCGCAATAGACATTTGCTTCGTCGTGGACATCCTTGCCCCCGATCGATTCGATTGCAAGCAGATCGGTGCCGGCTCGGCCGTTTTCCCTGAAAGCGGCCAAAACGTTCTCCCACTGCTTGCCACGATACATGTGCTCCAAATCGCGCCCTTCACGAACATCAATGACGGTTGTGCGCAATGCGGTTTTGATGTTGTACTTGGCGCTCAGTTCGTTCATGGTGTCCAGCAAGATTTTGCTGACATCCACACCCCAACCGACGTTCCAGGTGCAAGGAGGTAAAAGTTCAACTTCAGCAACAAAACCGGGGACGTAGAGATCGATCGCACGTTCGGTGACGCCCGTGATGATTTCCTTGTAAATTCGCAAAACTTCCGGCATGGTTTCCTGGGTGATGAGCATAGGCGGCAAGGTGAAATTGATCTCTGGGTAAATTTCTCCTCCACCAATCACCAGCCCGTTTTTCAGCGTGACCGGATGAGGAGACTGGCCGTAGATGAAATCATCAACGGACTGATAGGCAAGTTTATTAAAAGTCTTGAGTGCCATGCATTATTCCTCCGACTCATGATCTGAGATTTATTTGGAACCGCAAATTGATGATTCTTTTAGCTGGAAATGAAGGTGGTATACCATGGCTTCACTGTACAACCGGGTACACAAGAATTCTTGTAATAAGGCGGGAAAAATTGCACTATTTTTTTCAATCCGAGTTAAGTTATAGGAATTATCGGTAATATCTTGTATGGTGAAACAGCATCACCAAATCCAATTGATCGGTCTTTCTCCAAAAAGATACTCGAACGCTGGTCAGGATTTGAATAGAAACCGCCGAGGAGCGTCCTATGGCAAAAAAGATCATTCTTCATGTTGTGACCGGATTTTTGGGTGCCGGCAAAACGACATTCATTCAAGCCATGATGGCAGAATTGGCTCGACGGAATGAACATCAAATCCTGCGTGAGAAACTTGTCTATGTGGTCAACGAATTTGGTCATAAAGGCGTGGATGCGGCGATTCTTGAGGGTTCTGCAGTCACCAGCTATGAACTGGCAAATGGTTGTATTTGCTGCAGCTTGAAAGCCGAATTTTCGCTGGCAATGATGCAGATTGTTCACGATCATCAGCCGGACCGCATCATTTTCGAACCATCTGGGCTGTTTATCCTCAGCGAATTGCTTCAGGCTTTATCCGGTGAAAGCTTCAGCGAACATCTATGCATTGGCAGTATTGTGACCTTGATCGATGCCAGACATCATCGTACCAATCTGAACGCTCCCATAGCGCCGGTCTTGACTAATCAAGCGGTTTTGTCCGATCTACTGGTTGTGAGCAAGCTGCCACCAGATCCAGCGGCTATCCTGGACCACTTAATCGATCTGTTTGCGAGTTTTCCAAATCAGCCAATTCTGACGAGAAATGCTTGGGAGTTTGCCTCGACAGACTGGCAACTGGTTCTCGATCAAAAGCCACGATCGTTGCATCAATTCCGGCTCCAGACATCGCAACGGATTATATCAAATCATCTGCTGGGGGATAAACAGCATCAGAAGCTGGATTCCCTCTCGATCGAACTGGCTGAAACATCTGGCGTGACTAAAGAGACAATTGACCTCGCAATGCAACAACTTGCAAATGGCAGCTACGGGAAGGTCTTGCGCGCGAAAGGCTTTGTTTGTTGTGAAGGCAAAACTTGGCTCATTCAAATGGTCAACGACCAAATAGACTGGCATCCCGCCCGCAATGCCACACCACACCGGTTCGTACTGATCGGCCTGGAATTGCAAAGCACGAGAATCAGGCAATTGTTTGAAACCAACTAAATCTGCCGAAAAAAGGACCGGGTCCCTTTTTCGGCAGCTCGCTCGCTCGCCATTATTCACTGGATTTCTCAGCTGTTTGCGAATTTTTGCGTGAAAAAACGATAATTCTATTAATCAGGTGGCATCCTGGTTAACATATTTGTATGATTGTAGTGACGATTTCCAGACAAGAAAGTGTGTGAGGTGCAAGATGGACCCGGTCCGAAAGTTGCGAAAGTTGAACTTTGGTATTGTTGGTGGCGGTGTTGGCGGTAATATCGGCAAGAGTCATTTGCGCGGGGCTTTGATGGATAACCAGGCGGTGCTGGTCGCGGGGGCTTTTTCCCGGAACCCTGAACGGAATCAGGCATCGGGTGATCTGTGGGGCGTGTCGCAGGACCGCGTGTATCCAGATTACGCAATGATGGCCGCTGCCGAGTCGCAGCGCAAGGACGGCATCGATTTTGTCATCATTGTCACGCCCAATCACTTGCATTACCCGGTGGCGAAGGTGTTTCTCGAGCATGGCATTAACGTTGCCTGTGAAAAGCCGTTCACGCTGACGGTGGCTGAGGCAGAGGAGTTATGCGCGATTGCGCGGGAAAAAGATCTCGAGATCGCAATCACGTACACCTATGCGCATTACCCGATGATCCGCCAGGCCAGAAGCCTGATCCGCGATGGTGTGATCGGTGATGTGATGGAGATTGTCGCCGAATACCCGGAGGACTGGCAAATGCTGGCCCAGAACCAGAAGCCGGACCATTTCAGCAACTGGTTCAGTGACCCCGCCATGGCGGGTGAGTCGAGTGTCGTTGGCGGCATGGGCATCCATGCCTGGTACCTTCTGCGCGCCATGACGGGCCTGCAAGAAGAGAAAGTCATCGCCCAGTTCGGGTATTACCCGAAAAATGCCCCGCTCGAATCAAACGCGCGGATTTTACTGCGTTACCAGGGTGGCGCCCAGGGTGTTCTGTGGACCTCATCGACCGCAATCGGCCATGACTGCACGATCTCGATCAAGATTTTCGGTGAAAAAGGCTCGATCGAATGGGAGCATGACGATCCGACCCGTTTGCGCGTGGCACTGGTCGACCAGCCGGTGCAGATCATGACCTGCGAACGGGCCTACCTGTACCCGGAAGCCCGGGCGATGTCGCGCCTGCCTGCCGGCCATCCGGAAGGTTTCTACGAAGCCTTTGCCAACATCTATCGCGAGTTCTGTCGCCATCTGCTCGACAAAAAGGCCAGAACAGCCGACGGCGAATACTATTACCCCGACATGCAGACCGGGCTCGACGGCATGAAATTCATCGCTGCCTGCGTCCAAAGCAACCGCGAAGACAACGTTTGGGTCAGGATTTGAGGGGATAATAAAACCCAGTGCCGGAATTCTTCGGGAAGAAAAATCTGGCACTGGATCTCATGCTGGACGATGTGGTTTTTCGAGTGCAGAACTCAAGTCTGCGGATGTTTGATCAGCTTTTGACTGCTCCGGCGACGACGCCTTCGATGATGCTTTTTTGCATGAAGCCGTAGAGGATGATGACGGGGATGATGATCAGCATCAGGGCA
>SABL01000187.1 GCA_009928985.1 Clostridia bacterium | reverse complement strand
TCAACCATCTGCTACGCCTTCCTGCAAGCTGCCGGTCTGGTCAATGATCATCTGGTCAGCTGTCCGGGGCATCGCGGATGAAGCCGCGGCCGCGAATCTGGGCCCATCGCGGGGCTAGTGCCGAGGCGCCGGAGAATTCCCTGGCTGCTTTTGAACGGGCAATTGCCGTCGGCGCCGATGGGATCGAACTCGATGTCCAGCGCACAGCGGACGGTATCCTGGTCGTCACCCACGATGAAACGACCGATCGTCTGACTGGTCAGCCTGGATCCATTGCCCAGCTGACCCTGGCGCAGCTGCGCCAGCTCAATTTCGCCGCGCCTTGGCCGGATCAGCCTGCAGTCATTTTGCCAACCCTGGATGAGGTGCTCGACCTGTGCCGCAAGACCAGCCTCCGGATCAACATCGAGCTGAAAAACAGTGAAGTCCCTTACCGGGGCATGGAAAAACAAGTGGTTGAAAAGGTCCGGGCGTTTGGCCTTGAGACCCAAGTGATCTATTCCAGTTTCAATCCTGTGAGTCTCTGGCGGTTACGCTGGATCGCACCAGATGCTCCCAAAGGCTTCCTCTACAGCGAAGTCCGGCCCAGACCCTGGCTGGCTGCTTGCCTGACCGGTGCCACAGCGCTGCACCCTTCTCTGGCCAACCTGGACGTGCCTGGGTTAGTTGAAAAAGCCCACAGCCGCGGTTTGGCCGTCCATGTCTGGACGGTCGATGAACCAGCACAGTGGGAAAAGTGCCATCAGCTCGCAGTCGATGCGATCATCACGAACAAGCCGCGCGAGGCGCTGGCGTTTTTCGACAATCGTTGAGCTGTTTTGGTCTCAGGAGCGGCAATGACCGCCGGCGGTGCCAGGCGTCGCGCGCTCGTCACAACCTTGCGTTTACGCGAATGATTCAGTCGGAAGCGCTCTCTGTCGCAGTCACGACCCCAGTCCCGGCCCCTGCCAGGGCTGCCTTTTTCCAGCGGCCGCTGAGGTAGTAAGGCAAGACGGCCATCAAGCCAACCAGCCAGCCGGCACCATAACTGAAGAACATGGCGTCCCGGCCAAACCAGTGCACAAATAGGTAAGCGAAGGGGACACGGATCAGCCACAAGGACAGGAGCGTGGCAATCAGGGGGATGAAGGTGCTGCCCGCCCCGCGCATCGCGCCATTCAAGACAAACAGGATTGCGAGCAGGAAATAGAACGGAACCACGGTGACCAGATACACTTGGCCGGCTTCGATGACGGCCGGACTGGTGGTGAATAGCTCCAGCAAAGTGCCGGAAAACAGCAGCAGCAGGACACAGATCGCAAGGCTCAGGCCGACTGAAAGCTTGAGCGTCGCATGGATGCCCGACTTGACCCGGTCCCATCGTCCAGCGCCAACATTTTGGCCGACATACGTCGTGATGGCATTGGAAAACGTCATCATCGGCAGGAAAGCGAAGGCATCGATTTTGTTGGCAGCATTGTAGCCAGCCATGAAATCAGACTGGAAGCTGTTGATCAGGGCCTGGAGCACAATGGCTCCGATGGCAAAAGACATGTTCTGCAGGCTGACTGGCAGGCCGATGCGCAGGCTGTCTGCGAGCAGGCGCCGGTCGAAGACCAGGTTTTTCAAATCGATCTTGATGTGCGGATTGACCTTGTTGATGTGCAGGATACCATAGACGAAGGAAAAACCTTGGGCGATGACCGTTGCCCAGGCCACACCAGCGACACCCCAGCCAAAAGCGACAACAAAAACCAGGTCCAGCACAATATTGATGGCCGTGGCAATCCCGACATAGATCAGAGGCGAACGGCTGTCGCCCAGTCCCTGCAGGATGCCGCCATTGACGTTGAAACCGAACACCGCCAAGGTGCCGATAAAGGTGATCTGCATGTAAGTTGTTGCCAGGTCGATCGTGTCTGGTGGCGTCTGGATCAGGAGCAAAATCGGCCGGCTGACCAAAAGTCCGATGCCTCCAATCACGACAGCCATGACAAACATGGCCACATACAGGGTGTCCACGGTACGCCGGACTCCGTCCATGTCACCGGCACCAAAATATTGGGCGATGATGACACTGGCACCCATGCCCAGGCCGATGAACAGGGAAATGATCATGAAAACGATCGGGAAAGTCGTCCCGACCGCGGCCAGGGCCTCCGTGCCGACAAAGCGCCCGACGACAGCACTGTCGACCATGTTGTAGAGCTGCTGGAGCAGATTGCCCAGGAGCATGGGAATGGAAAAGCGAACAATCAGACGGTAGGGACTGCCCTCCATCATATTGAGCGCACCATGTTTAGACATCAAGGACCTCCTCGAAACGTTCACCCGGTTGACTTGCGCAGCGGATCTGCCCAGTATACTCTGGCAGGCGCTGCTTGCAAAGTCTGGCAAAACGGACGTAGAGGGATTCGAATGTATGGCCATGCATCGGGAAAAACAGGTGCGGGCGCACGACGTCAAGCATCGCCAGGGCACCTTCAGCAACAGGCGGTTCCTGCCAGCCATCGCTGGTGCAGACCGGTATGAAAGCCAAATCGACCATCTGGCCGCTGGCTGCCAGATGGCTGCGGATCTCCCCGAGGGACTGGGCATGCCGTTCGGCGTAGATTGCTTCTGACGTCCAGCACGCCAGATCCCCACCGTGATAGACCGTCAGCTCAGGGAATTGCACCAGAAGGGCCACACCCTGGTCGGTGGAGGCAAACGTCCTGAGCTTGGCATCTCCGGCAAGATGGACTTCATCAGGCCGCACAAGAAGCGTTCTTTCTGGCGGATCAGGGATAGCTGGGCCCGGATCGGCCGGATCCAGGCCCAGGACAAAGAGATGTCCCTGCCCGGGCAAGTTCGCGAGCCACTGGTTCAGGCCCGGATGGTAGTGGTCACGATGCCGGTGGGAAGCGAAGACAAAAACAGGCTTGCTACTGGCGCCCAGCCAGTCCGGTCTGGGAGAGGACAAATCGAGACACCCCCTGGAGAGCAAGGCGGCAGCGCTTTCGTCCCGGGCTGGCAAAATTCCATAATCGAGAACGAGGAATCGCCTGGCTGTTTCGACCAGCCAGGCGCTGTGGGCAAGATAGCGGATGCTCAGCCGGGTATCCGATGGCACCCGGCTAGTTTCGAGGATCATGTTCAACCTTTCATGTCTCTTTCACAAACAACATGGCCGGATAGAAGTTATAGCGCATCTGGCCGTTGTCATTGGTCAGCTCGATGGAATTGAACACGATGACAGCCTCCAAACCAGGGGCAGTGATTTCGTAAGTCATGTCATCGAGGGCGGCTGCCGTTTGTTTGCC
>SABL01000186.1 GCA_009928985.1 Clostridia bacterium | reverse complement strand
GCCGATCTTGTCAGCGAAGATTCCGCCGAGGAATCCACCAACGGGGCGCATCCAGAGGATGATGACGGTGATGGAAGCAACTGTGACGGCATCCATCATTTTATTGGTTTGCAGGAAGCCACCGATGTAATAGACGGTCCAGAACACAGCATAGCCCATGAAGATGATCCCGCCCATGAGGTAGACGTATTTGTTTTTGAGCAGCAGGCCGACATCTTTGAGATGGAACTTTTCACTTTCAGCGCGCTCACCGGTGTTGCCAGAGAGGGCGATGAGCTTCTTGTCGCTGTCAACAAAGATCAGGATCAGGACAGCAGCAACTAAAGTAATGGCAGAATAGAGGGTGATGACAGAGACCATGGCGGCTTTCTTGTCAGCTATGGCTTCGCTGCCACCCAGCACGCTGGCAAATACAGCCAGACCGACGCTGGCCATCAGCGCTTCGACCACGCCGCGTCCACCATCGAGGATACCGAAGAAACGGCCTTCATCTTTTTCGCTTGACAGCAGTTTGACGATTTTCATGTGGGAACTCCAGAATGTGAAGACCGAGAAAATACCCCACAGGAAGAAGATGGCATTGACCGCACCGGTGCCAGGCACCTGGGCAAACCAGAAGCCGCACAGTGACACGCCCAGCAAGGAGATGCCGATCAGCCATTTGCCTGAAATCTTGTCGGCCAGCAATCCACTTGGAATGTAACCGATGATGTAGGCGATGCCGAGCATGGAATAGAAGTTGTTCAGCTGAGCCTGGGAAAGATTGAACACTTCAAGCAAGGTGACTTGATAGTTCGTTCTCAGGTAGATGACCGGGTAGATGGCACCGGCAGCTAAAACGATGAGTGCAAATTGTAGATACCGTCTGAGATTCCCTGATTTCATAACTCCTCCATTTTGTAAATTTTATTGTCGCACCTTGCAGTGAATGCCCCCTCATCTGAACAGGCACCACAAGGAGCTCAACCAACGTAATGGGGCTTGGGTTCCGGCTCCTTACTGGATGTATTTCCGGATGCCCTCGGCCTGGGGATAGATCGTGCCGTAATTCATGATGCCATTCGGGTCAAAAGCTTCTTTGAGCTTTTCGAGCATGTAGTAAGCTGAACCATGCTCATCGAGCGTCCATTCGCTTCTGTACTTGCCAATACCGTGGTGATGGCACATCGAGCCACCCTCTTTGAGTGTTTCTTCGACAATGATCCGCTGCAGCGGATGGTGGTAGACCATCATTTCATCTTCGGGTGTGCAGTGGATGTTGTAGTTGTAGACGAAGTACATGTTGGTCCCGTTGATGTAGCTGTGCGACGAATGGCCACCCAGCATGGTGATGTCATGGCTGCGGGGGAATTCTTCCCGGATGCGCCGGATCACGTTGTTGTAGATTTTCGGGATGCTTTCCCAGTCGGCCGAGATCTCGGTTGTGAAGCCAGCATGGGCGTCTTTCTCGATCATGCCCTGGAATTCATCGTCGATGTCCTTCTGCGACCAGTTCAAATGGTTGAACCAGCCTTCGATCAGTTTGCTATCCACCTGCTCGAGGATGCCTTCCTGATGCTTGGTCACAGCTTCCTCAATCCCTTTGCAGGTGGCCTCCACGATGCCCTGGTTGCCCTCCGCCATGAAGAGCAGGACACATTTGTTTTTATGGAAATGGTAGAAATGCTGGGCCGCGTCTTCTTCGGAATAGGTCCGGGCCACTGACGGACGGTAGCCATTGACCATGACTTCACGCAGGATCTTGATCCCGGTCTCAACGTCTTTGATCAGATAACCAAAAAAGCGGTTGTTTTCCGGGAAGTAGCGGAAAATCTTGATCGTGACCTCGGTGATGTAGCAGAGGGTCCCTTCATTGCCGATCACAATGTGGCGAATATCCGGGCCGCCGGAGCGACGGGGCACATTCTTGATCCGGGAGATATGGCCGTCCGGGAAGACACATTCGAGGCCGACCACCATGTCCTCAATGCCACCATACAGGGTCGAGAACTGGCCGATGCTGCGGGTTGAGACCAGGCCGCCGTATTTGGCCACCGGTTTGGACTGAGGCGAGTGTCCGGTCGTGAAACCGACTTTCCTCAGTTCGTCTTCCAGCGTCTGTAGTGCAACGCCGGCCTGGACAGTGGCCTGGCTGTTGTAGGTATCAATCTGGATGATCTTGTCCAAATGCAAGGCATCGAGGACAATCGCATTTTCCTTCCAGTTTTCCAAACCGCCCTCGGTTGCCGTCTTGCCACCTCGGGCTATGACATTGATATCGTTTTCGTTGCAGAATTTTAAGACGGTGCTGACTTCTGAGGTCGAATTGGGATAGACGATGGCCTTCGGCGCCGGTACATCCAGCACCTTCCTGGCCTTGGCATATTTTTTATATCGGTCTGCCGATGCATCATATAGATCATCCGCATTGGTGTTGACCTGTGCTTCGGATAAAAGCGTTTTCAATTGATCCACAATAGCCATAAAGCTCCCTCGTAACCTCCTCATTTCCAAAAAAGCAATTTCCACACGCGTGCTTTGGAACTAGCTTGATTGTAAAGTCATATTCCAGGCGACGTCAAGAGAAAATGTGGAAACTTTTCTGTTTTTTATTACATTTTTAGTTGTTTATGGAAAACTTTCCAGTTTTTCCGCCCGGATTCTTTACATCTATCCCGCAAACTGGTACGATCAATGGATAATCAATCCGCAAAAGCAGGTGCCAGCATGATCAACATCGATTTCGGCAAACTCAACCCGCTCGAGATACAGATCCATAACAAACTGGACGAATATGCCAAGACCAACAACGAGATCCGCATCAATACCGCAGCCGAATTGTGCGGCTGCTCGGTCTCCAAGATCTCGAAATTCGTCAAGAAACTTGGCTTTGCCAATTTCCGCCAATACCTGGATTTCCTCCATGGGAACGATATCCCGCAGGTCAGCTTGTCCAACGAGCTGGCCCGTGTGCGCCACTACATCGACGACTTCAATGAAACCATGGTGGATGAGCTGCTAGACCTGATTGACAACCACCAGAAAATTGTCTTTTTTGGCTATGGCCCTTCCCTGCTTTGCGCCCAGTATTTCGAATACCGCCTGCGCATCTTCACCAACAAGACCATCATTGCAGTCGCCGATGAGATCTCCGTCGCCTCGATGACCGACAAAAATACCCTCCTGATCCTGCTGACCGTCACCGGCACCTTCCATTCCTTCGCCAACGTCTACGCCGAGTCCAAAAAACGTGGCTGCGAAGTGGTCATGATCGTCGAGGAATACAACACCGAGCTATTCAGCCAGTGCGACCG
>SABL01000052.1 GCA_009928985.1 Clostridia bacterium | reverse complement strand
GCCGGGTCATTGGCCAGGATCTCGACCAGGACATCACCAGCTGCAACGGTGTCTCCCAGCCGCTTGCAAAGGATCAGGCCTACGGCAGGATCGATGGCATCTCCTTTGCGTTCGCGACCGCCACCCAAGGCAATCAAGGCTCGTCCGAGATCCGCAGACTCGATATGCGTCAGCACGCCCGGATGTGACGCCAGGAATTCATGGCACAAGGCCGCCTGGGGCAACAGGTCGAGCTGTTCCACAACTGCCGGATTGCCGCCCTGGGCTTTGATGATTTCAGCCATTTTTTTAGCTGCCGCGCCACTTTGCAGGGCACGTTGCAGAAGCTCGCGTGCCTCTTGGTCAGACAGGGCCTTTCCGGCCAGCTGCAGCATTTCGCTGCCGAGCGTCAACGCGACCTCAAGCAGGTCCCCCGTGACGCGCCCTTGTAGGACATCGACGGCCTCCTGGACCTCGAGGCTATTGCCGATCAGGTTGCCCAGCGGCTGGTCCATGCCTGAAATGACCGCCACGACCTGGCGTCCGACCTGATGGCCGATTGCCACCATCTGGCGGGCCAGTGCCCGGGCCGATTCAAGGTCGGGCATGAAGGCGCCGTTGCCGCACTTGACGTCGAGGACGATGGCGTCAGCTCCGGCAGCAATTTTCTTGCTCATGATCGAAGCTGCGATCAAGGGGATCGATTCAATCGTGCCAGTGACATCCCGGAGGGCGTAAAGCTTCTTGTCAGCCGGTGTCAGGTCGTCCGTCTGGGCCAGGATCACGGCACCGATTGCCTGAGCCTGGGCGATTGCTTCATCTGTGGACAATCCGGTCACAAATCCCGGAATCGACTCGAGCTTGTCGATCGTGCCGCCGGTAAAGCCCAGGCCACGGCCGGACATTTTGACTACAGGGACACCGCAGGCGGAAACCAAGGGCAGGACAACAAGCGTTGTGGTATCAGCGATGCCGCCCGTGCTGTGCTTGTCCACCTTGATGCCAGGCAAACCTGAAAGATCGAGCTGGCGGCCAGATCGAGCCATCGCCAGGGTCAGGTCGCTGGTTTCACGGTCATCGAGCCCTTTAAGGAACATCGCCATCAACATGGCAGAAACCTGATAATCCGGCCAGCTGCCATCACTGGCACCCAGGACAAATGAGTCAATTTCTGTTGGCGTCAGGGCAAAACCTTCCCGCTTTTTGATGATCAGATCAACCGTGCTCATCTAAAATCCCCCCACCTGTTTATTACTTTAGATTATATCATTGCCTTTGACCTGAGGGACAATCAGGTGGATAATGTTACAACTGCTGATTCATCGCAGCCTGGAGTCAACAACACATGTACGACCGCCCGACGATCATCCATCTGAGCCGCACCATTATCCGCTTGTCTCTGCCTGTCCTGGTCGAGCAGTTTTTCATCGTCCTGATGGGGGCGGTCAGCACCATGCTGGTCGGAAACCTTGGGCGTGAGGCTGTATCGGCCGTTGGCAACATTGATACGATCAACAATGTGATGATCTCGGTTTTTTCTTCGGTTGCCATCGGCGGGACGGTCCTGGTAGCCCAGTTCACGGGCAGGGAAGACCGCTTGTCTGCCAGCCGGGCGGCCAGTCAGTCGATGCTGGCCAGCATCGTGCTTTCGCTGGTGTTGACAGCCCTGGTCGCTTTTTACCAGCATGCCCTGGTGGATCTTTTGTTCGGAAGGACGGAGCTTTTGGTGCGGCAACATTCGCTTGCTTACCTGGGCATCGTCGTCTGGTCCTACCCGCCGCTGGCTTTGGCCACGACTGCTTTTGGCGTCCTGCGCGGCAACGGCAACATGAGGGCACCCATGATGATCTCGATCATCATGAATCTGGCCAATATCCTTGTGAGCTTTGTCCTGATCTACGGATTTCGCCTTGACCTGGGCTTCATCCACTGGACGATACCCGCCTATGGCGTGACAGGTGCTGCACTGGGCCTGACGCTGGCCCGTGTGCTGGGATTTGTCCTGGCCATTGTCATGCTCAGAAGAAGCGACCTCGCTTTTTCCTGGGCACCACGCCGCTTTTTGGCCGTGGACCGAAAGAAAATGGGCACGATCCTGCTGCTGGGTGTCCCGGCTGGCTTTGAGCAGCTGATGTTCAATGGCGGCAAGCTGATTGTCCAACTCTTCATTGTCCAGCTTGGGACCGTGGCCCTGGCAGCCAATGCCATCAGCAACTCGATCGCTGCCTTTGCGACGATGCCGACCGTGGCCATGAGTCTGGCGCTCACCACCATTGTCGGTCAGGCGATGGGTCGCCGGGACAAGGAGGGCGCGCGAACCTTGCTGACGTTTGCCATTCCATTTTGTTCGGTGATTCTGGTGGGGATGTCCCTGTTGTTCCTGCCGGTGATCGGACCGGTTATTGGCCTGTATACCCAGGATGCGGCGACGCGGCAGACTGCCTTGCCGATCATGATTCTATATTTGTTCGCCCAGCCCCTGCTCTGGCCGCCCTCGTTTGCCCTGTCAGCCGGTTTCCGTGGGGCCGGCGATGTGCGTTACCAGCTGGCTGTGACCATGGTCAGCATGTGGATGTTGCGAATTGGTCTGGGCTATCTTCTGACGGCTGTTTTCTCCATCGGTGTCATTGGCGTCTGGATCGCGATGATCAGCGACTGGGCCTTGCGCTCCCTGCTGTTCTCCCTGCGCCTGCGGAGCGGAAAATGGCTGAAGCGGGATCTGGTCGCCTGAAAGTCCGCGTGAACACTCACGCGTTTTTCAATCTCAAGCCCCGTTTGTCTCTTGAAAAATTGGCTCAGGTGGATTCCCGGATGACCAGTTCGACTGGCAGGATTGTCTTGGAGGGCGTGGGTGTACCATTCATTTTGCGTTCAAGAATTTCCAGCATCTGGACAGCCATGGCTTCAATTGGCTGATGGACCGTCGTCAAGGCCGGCTGGAGCAGGCTGGCAATCTGGACGTCATCAAATCCGGCGACCCGGATATCATCTGGAACGCGTTTGCCTCGAGCGGTCAACTGGCGGATCACCTGGGCGGCGATCACATCACTGGAGGCGAAAATCCCGTCAATCTGTGGATTTTTGTCCAAGGCTTTGGTGATCGAAGCCTCATATTGCAGGCTGTCGAAGGAGGCTTCTTCGGTTTCGTAGACCGCAAAATGGCGACCGGAGGCTTCACATACTTCGAGAAAACCGTTGCCGCGCTGGGTGGAGAACTGACGGACATTGCTACTGCCTGAGATGTAGAGCAAATTGCGGCAGCCGCGGGCAATCAAATGGCGGGCGATCAGGCGCCCTCCCTCAAAATTGTCGGCACTGACCATCGGGATATCGGGTGACAGTTCCCGGTCATAGGACAGCAAGGGCAGGTTGGCGTTGAGGAATGGCTTGATTTCTATCGTCCGGCTGGCCAGGATGATGCCGTCGACCTTGTTGCGTTTGAGCATGTCGAGGTAGGCCAGTTCTTTTTCTTCGTCGTGACGGGAATTGGCTAGAAGGATCTTGTAGCCGCGCTTGGTAGCCTCGTATTCGAGCGCGTTGACCAGCAGACCGAAAAAGGGATGGGCAATCGACGGCACGATCACACCAATGATGCGCGAGCGCTGGAAAATCAGGGACCGGGCGAGCTCATTGGGCTGGTAGTCGAGCGATTTCATCGCCGACATGACTTTGCCTCGTGTTTCATTGCTGATGTATCCGCGATTATTCAGGACACGAGAGACCGTTGTCACCGTCACGCCAGCCAATTTGGCCACATCTTTCAGGGTTGTCATCACTGCCACCTTCTGTTTTCGAAGTCCAATATAGTTTACAATAATCGCATCAAACTGAGAAGCAGGGGAACTGATATGGCAACGATTCGTTCGATCGCAGAAGCTGCCAATGTGTCGCGGGGGACCGTCGACAAGGTCCTCAATGACCGGCCAGGTGTCAGCACGGCTGTGCGTGAGCGAGTTCGCCTGATTGCCGAGGAGATGGGTTACAAGCCCAATCTGGCTGGCAAAGCCCTCGCCTTCCAGAAAAAGGAGATCCGGATCGGCATTCTGGTCCCCAGTGCCGCGGACCCGCTGTTCCTGGAAGTGTTTGAAGGTGTCCGGCGCGGCATTGCCGAGTATGCCAATTTCGGCATCCAGTTTGAAGTTGTCGAAATGACCCGGAACACAGCCGAGCACCAGCTGGTCTGCATCCGGTCCCTGCAGGAGAAGAAAATATCCGGTCTTGTCATCAGTCCGTTTGATGATGAACAGGTCCGCAAGGTGCTGCTGGAGTTCCGAGAACAGGCGATTCCGGTCGTCACGTTCAATACCGATGTATCCGGGATCGGACGACTCTGCTATGTCGGACAGGACTCACGCAAGAGCGGCCGGGTGGCAGCAGACCTGATGCGCAAGATCCTGCCTCCAGGCAGTTCCATTGTCTGCATCACAGGCCCTGCCGTGTTCAAATCCCTCTCCGACCGCCTCGCTGGCTTCCGTTCCCTGATCAAGGCCGAATGTCCAGACCTCATGCTGGCTGCCGTCCTGCATAACGAAAACAATTCCGAAAGTGCCTACCAGGTGACCCGGGACTATTTGCGCAGCGGCAAAACAGCCGATGCTTTCTATATGACCAGTTCCGGCATCGATGGCATGGTCCGGGCGATTCGCCAGTTTGGCAAGCCAGGCACCCGGGTGGTCTGCTTCGACTTGATCCCATCGACTCGCCAGCTGATGCACGATGGCCTGATTGACTTTTCCATTCTCCAGGAACCACAGAAGCAGGGCTATGAACCGATCAAGATCCTGGTCGACCTGCTCTTTTACAACCGCAAGGTCACTGAAAAATACCAGTTTACCCGGATCGACATCCGGACCAAAGAAAACATTGACTAAATGACGTCCATGGACAGGAGGGCTTTCGCCATCAGGCTACGTGAATTTGCAGTCCGCCATCTATATCTTCTGGCAGTCTTGTCGATCTTGCTGCTTTCTTTGCTGGCGCTTCTGGCCATGAACGTTTTGCGCCAGCGCCTTCTGGACCAGACCCAGATTCTGGCGGCAAAGCGCGAGGCCAGGTATCATTTTATCCTGGTCGCGGAACAGACGGATTCACCGTTCTGGCAGGAAGTCTATGCCGGAGCCAGGGCTGCGGCTGCCGAAGTCGATGCGGTTGTGGAGCTGACCGGTCCCCAGAGTTTTTCGACAGACCAGACAGCCAAACAGATCCTGATTGCCTCTGCTGCGCGTCTGGATGGAATTGCCACGTGTGTGGTCGATACGAACCTGACCACACAAGCCATCGACCAGGCTGTCAAGGCCGGGATTCCGGTGGTCACACTCGAGTACGATGCTGCAGAAAGCCTGCGCCAGTGTTTCGTCGGGGTCAACAGTTATGACCTGGGTCAGACATTCGGCCGCCTGGTTGCCGACAAGAACTCGTCTGGGGAGGTCATCATCCTGGTCGGCGAAGACCCCGAGCGGGCCAGCTTGTCAGAAAACCAGATCGTGGCCGGCCTGCAAAATTATCTGGCCCGCTATCCAAGCCTGACCCTCAATAGCCTGGAAATCAATCGCGACAGCGCTTTTTCAGCCGAGCAAGCCATTCGCGATTTGCTGGTCAAGGACCAGCAGACTGTCCGGGCCATCATCAGCCTCAATGTCGGTGACACGCTGCGTGTGGTCGAGGCACTGGTCGACGACGGGCGTGCCAGCACGGTCAGTGTCCTCGGCTACCAGGAAAATCCGGATGTGCTCGAATACATCCAGAGCGGCCTGATCCAGGCTGTCATTGCCAGCGACCCTTACCAGATCGGCTATGACAGCATCCAGGCGCTGGCTGAGATCAAGACCAACAACCGCACCAGTGACTACATACCATCGGATCTGGTGATCATTGATGCGGGCAATGTGAATACTTATCTCCAGTCGGTCCATTCTGCGACCGGGACAAATGCCCCCCCTGGTGAACAAGCTAAGACCGACACAGAGACCGGCAGCCGGGAGAGCGGCCAGTGAAAGCGTTGCAGCCCGCACAATGGGCCAGGCGGCTCTTTCAGGTCGTGACGCCCAATTCGCTGTTCAAGCGCTTGCTGATCCCCTATCTGCTCACAGGTATCCTGGTCGGGGCATCGACTGTCTACAATATCTTGTCGATCAACATCATCGTCGACCGGCTCAATGCAACCTACGAAAGCAATGCTGCCATTTTCGACCTGGTTGTGTCTCTGGGCGAAGTTCAGACCTATACGGAAAGCTATCTGTCGACCAAAAGTTCCACAGCTCTGGAAAACTACTACCGGGCTTCCGGCAGTCTCAATGAAAGGGCGGCCCTGCTCAACGCCATGGTTTTTGATACCCAGCCTATGCTTTTGGAACGCAACATCCGGCGCATGATTGAAAGCTACACGGTGGAAACACAAAGTGCCATCCAGGCCAAGCGTGGCCGTGACATCGCCTCCTACACGGAGCATTACGACAAGAGCACGCAAATCTACGAATACATTATCTTGTACGCCGACCAGCTCAACAAAAACCGGTTTGAAAGCAACTATTCCCAGTATCGTGTCATGGGCCATCTGCTTGACCTGATCCAGCTCCTGGACATCCTGATCCTGGCCCTCATCCTGGGGATCAATTTTGTCATTGTCCTCCTGACCGCCTTGCGCATCACCCGTCCGGTGGCCCAGCTGGCTCAGCGGGCAGGACTGGTGGCCGAAGGCAACCTGGATGTCGCACCGATCGACGTCGATTCCCACGACGAAGTCCATACCCTGGCCAAGGCCTTCAATGCCATGATCATCAGCCTTCGGGCCTATGTAGCCCAGATCCGGGACAATCTGATCCGCGAGACCCGCCAGAAGGAACATGAGCTGGTGATGGAGAACCTGCTTCAGGTAGCCCAGCTGAAAAACCTCCAGGCTCAGATCAATCCGCATTTCCTGTTCAATGCCTTGAATACGGGAGCCCAGATGGCCATGCTGGAAGGTGCGGACCGGACATCGGAATTTGTCGAGCATGTGGCCGACTTGTATCGCTACAACATCAAGCTGTTTGATCGCGACGTCACCTTGGGCGAGGAAATCCAGATGGCCAAGGATTACATCTACATCCAGAAAGTGCGGTTTGGTGACTGGATCTCATACAACGAATCGATTGATCCCGACTGCCTGTCCATCCGCATGCCAGGTCTGATCTTGCAGCCGCTGGTTGAAAATGCGCTCAATCACGGACTCAAGGATGTGGAGCAAGGTGGCCGGGTCGAATTGATCGTCCAGTGGAAAGGTGAACGGGTGGAAGTGCTGGTCCATGACAATGGCCGGGGCATGGATCTGGTGAAGATCAGGCAGACGCTGGATGCGAAATCCCTGGCTTCTGCCTCGCCCAGCCAGCTGGCATCAGAAACGGCTGAGGGACAGGCTGGCAATGGGGCTGGAATCGCCCTTTCCAATGTGGTGGCGCGCCTGCGCCTGTTTTTCCATTGCGATGATGTCATTGACATCATCAGCGGACCCGGAATCACAGGGACGACTGTCAAGTTGTCCCTGCCGGACCTTTCTGATGACAGCCGCCCGACGACAGAGCTGACAGAGGCTTCTGGGGAGAGCTAGACCATGTACAAGATTTTGTTATCTGACGACGAACAGATTGTCCTCGATTCCCTGTCTTTCATCATCCAGCAGCACTATGGGGATGAATGCCAGGTCACAGTTGCCCGCACCGGTCGTGAAGCCATCACCCAGGCGGAACTGATCCATCCGGACTTGGCAATCATGGACATCAACATGCCAGGGATCAACGGCATCGATGCCATCAAGACCATTCGCGAGACATCGCCGGGCACCCAGTTCATCCTGCTGACGGCTCTGGACAAATTCGATTATGCCAAACAGGCCGTAAGCCTCGGTGTGCTCGAATATCTGATGAAACCTTTCAACAAGAAGCGGATTGTGGAAACCATGGATACTGCCCTGGCCCTGGTCGATGCCCGGCGCCAGAAACGGCTGTCCGAGCTGGCGATGCGGGAAAAACTGGAAAATGTCCGTTCCATCCTTGAGACCGGTTTTTTCTATTCGGTCATCTTTGCTGACGAACAGGAAGAAGAGATCCGGCGGTATCTGGAATTGCTGGATTTGCCTTCACCCAATGGCTTGTTTTTGACGCTGGAATTTGGCGAACGTCATCCGGATGGCCTGATGCCGAACCGGATCGGCCAGCACATGCGCCTGAACCGGGATTTCAATTCCCTGCGCGAGTCGATCAAACTGGCCGCACCTTGCCTGGTCGGGCCACTGCTCTTGAACCGGATCGTGGTTTTCCTGCCAGTCGAGGCAGATTTTCCAGGCAGCCGGGACACCGTGGAACAGATATTCCAACGGGTAGCCCGGGACAGTGGTGTCGATTTGCGCATGGGGATCAGCAGCCTGGTTGAATCGACCGCCCAGTTCCATGATGCCTACCGCGAATCCCTTCTGGCACTGCAGCAGACTCCGACCGGGGAATTGCGTTTCTTCCCGGATCTGCTGCCTTTGCTCAACACCGGCAGCAAAGGCTATCTCGACTGGCTTGAGACCAGCTTTTTGCAGGCGATTCGCCAGGGTGACTCTGAACTGGCCAGCCAGTATCTCAACCAAGTATTCACCTCGCTGGAAACCGTCGATCCGGCCGATCTGCCTGTGCTGCGGGGCAAAGCCCTGGAATGGCTGATCCTGGCAGCACGCCAGAATGACTCAGGCAAAGACGGCCCGGGCAATCCGGTCGACCTGGATCTGGTACTTCAGGCAGCCAGCATCCAGGAATTGCGGCAGGTCACACAGGATAAAATTCGCGACCTGGCGATTCAGATGTCGGGTGTGCGCGGCCGGCCGGTCAGTGACATCATCGCTGCTGCCAAGAAGCTGATCGACGAAAATTATGCCGGCAATGTCTCCCTCGAATCTGTGGCCGAAAGCATCGCTTTGAGCCCACATTACTTCAGTCGCCTGTTTTCCAGTCAGGTTGGCAAGACCTTCATCGATTACCTGACAGACCTGCGCATGGCCAAGGCGTGCCAGTTGCTGCGAGAAGGGCGACTTTCGATCAAGGAAGTCAGTTCAGCTATCGGCTACACGGATCCGAACTATTTCAGCCGCATTTTCAAGAAAATCATCGGCCAGACACCGACTGAGTACCGGGTCTGAACCAGTTTGCCTGGTATCATCCAGGCCAAGGAAGAAACATGTTGCACAGAATCATTCACAGAACAATTGCCATCAGCCTGGCCACCCTCCTGGCCGCAGGCCTTGCTGCTTGCCGGCCGCAGGACCAGACCGGGGAAACACTGTCGGCAGGCACAAACGCGCAGCCGGTGATCGGCTTTGCCATGGATACTTTGGTCATCGAACGCTGGGAAAGTGACCGCAACATTTTTGTGTCAGCGGTCAATGCGCAAGGTGGTGAGGTGATCGTCCAGAATGCCAATGGCAGCAGTGAAGAGCAAGAAAACCAGATTCGCTACCTGATCAAAAAATCCGTCGATGTGCTGGTGATTGTGGCCATCGATGAAAAAGCACTCGGCGACGAGATTCAGCTGGCCCGGGAACGTGGTATCCATGTGATTGCCTATGACCGGATGATCCATCAGACGGATCTTGATTTCTACATCTCGTTTGACAGTGCGGCCGTCGGTGAGTTGATGGCCCGGGCTTTGGTCCGGCAGAACCCCAGGGGGCGTTATATCCTGATGAACGGCTCGGCGGAAGACTGGAATTCAGCCTTGATCCGCAAGGGGATCGACCGCGTTTTTGCCGAATATCCAACTCACGAGATCCTCCGTGAGATGTCCGCCACCAATTGGAGTGCGGATGATGCGTATGCCAAATTTCGCCAGATCTTGGATACGGATGTGGAATTTGACGGGATCCTCTGTGGCAATGATGCCTTGGCTGGTGCAGCGGTGCGAGCTTTGGCCCTGTACCGCAAAAGCGGCGACATCGCAGTGACGGGCCAGGATGCCGATCTCGATGCTTGCCAGCGCATCGTGGAAGGCACCCAGCTGATGACCGTCTATAAACCGATCGGAACGCTGGCCAAGGCAGCAGCTGATGCTGCCATGGCGCTGGCCCGGGGCGATTCACCAACGGCCAATGATACGATCGACGTCGATGGCGTCCAGATCCCCTATGCCCGCCTGACCCCCGTCTCGGTCAACCGGTCCAATATCGACGAGGTCATCATTGCCAGTGGTTTTCACAGCCAGAAAGATGTCTATCGCAATGTTTCGCAAGACCAGTGGCCCCGGCAAGGCTGATCTTCAGTTTTGTCATGATTGTTTTTGATCGAATACGTGACTAGTTTGCTTTGCGTTTGGGTGTTTTTGATTTTATTATAAAAACATAGCAAAGCTTTGCCTCCCTGTTACGACAAAATGCCCTTTTGGCAGCATCGCTGCACCGGCCTGACAGGCCGGGTCGAATCTGTGGTCAGCCCTTCCGAAGGGCTGGGCCAACCTTGAGGAGGTATGTTCATGTCATCTGCCGCCAAAACCCAGGATACGGGTTTCCGGACAAAAATCCAGCACTTTGGCCGCTTTTTAAGCGGTATGGTCATGCCGAATATCGGCGCTTTCCTGGCCTGGGGCCTGATCACCACATTCTTTATCCCGACTGGCTGGACACCCAGCGAACGTTTTGCGGCTCTGGTCGGACCGATGATTATCAACCTGTTACCCTTGCTGATCGGCTACACCGGTGGCAAGACGATCCACGGTGTCCGGGGCGGTGTCGTAGGTGCCATCGCCACCATGGGCGTCATCGTCGGCACATCGATTCCGATGTTCCTGGGCGCCATGATCGTCGGTCCCCTGGGCGGCTGGATCATCAAGAAGTTCGACGAACTGACCGAAGGCAAGATCAAAGCCGGATTTGAAATGCTGGTCGCCAATTTCTCGGCCGGTATCATCGGCGGTCTGCTGGCCATGTTCAGCATGGTTGCGATCGGACCGGTTGTCGAAGCCATTTCCAGTGTCCTCGGTAACGGTGTCAATGCCTTGGTCGCTGCCGGGTTGCTGCCACTGGTTTCCCTGCTGGTTGAGCCTGCCAAGATCCTCTTCCTCAACAATGCGATCAATCATGGCGTCCTCGGCCCGCTCGGCCTGGAACAGGCAACAACCGCAGGCAAATCGATCATGTTCCTGATCGAGACCAACCCCGGCCCCGGTCTGGGCATTCTGGCCGCCTACTGGGCATTTGCCAAAGGCAATATCAAGATGTCCGCCCCTGGTGCCATCCTCATCCACTTCTTTGGTGGTATCCATGAGATCTATTTCCCCTATGTCCTGATGAAACCGATCCTGATCCTGGCCGCGATCGCCGGCGGCGCAGCAGGTGTCCTGACCAATTCCATCCTCGGTGCCGGCCTGGTTGCCACACCTTCCCCAGGTTCGATCTTCGCTCTTCTGGCCATGACACCCCGTGGCATCGGCAATTTCCTCGCCACCATCGCAGGGGTCACTGTAGCTGCTGTGGTCTCCTTCCTGGTTGCCTCCATTTTCCTCAAGACGGACAAGACCCTGGTCGATGACTCTGCCCTTGCTGCTGCAACTCAGAAAACAGCTGATTTCAAAGGCACTGCCCTGAACAAGGCCACGACCGCCCAGGCTGCCTCGATTGCCAAAGGTTCAGTCACCGAAATCATCTTTGCCTGTGATGCAGGCATGGGATCGTCTGCCATGGGCGCGACAACCCTGAAAAAAGCCCTCGACAAGGCTGGCCTCAACATCAAAGTCGTTCACAAGGCGGTCAATGAAATCCCGTCTGACGCCAAGGTCGTCGTCACCCATGAAGGACTGACCGAACGGGCCAAAGCCCAGGCACCCAATGCCATGCACTATTCGATCAAGAATTTCCTCAATCCGGCTGAATACGAGCAGCTCGTCAACAGCCTGAAATAATTCAAGTCAATACACGCCTTGGCCCGGGCGTCCGGCCAGACCATCAGCCTCATTTTGGCTCCATGAAAATGAGCAGGTCTGGCCGGACGGACCGGGCGCCTCACACTCCACCCAACCTGATTCAAACCATGCAAAGGACAGGCAGGATTCTTGGAAAATTTGACCGAACGACAAGCACATATTCTGCATGAAATTGCCCGTTCAGACGGTTTTGTCACGTTTCATGATTTGGCCGGGCGGCTTGCTGTCAGTTCCCGGACGGTTATCCGGGAATTATCCGAATGTTCGACCTGGCTGGATAGCCTGGGCATCCGGCTCGAACGCAAAGCAGGACAGGGCATCCGGCTCCTGGGTGGCCTTTCTGCCCAGAATCTCTTGAACGATGGCCTGGATGAGGATGCGGTCTCCATTGATTTTTCCACTCCGGACCGGCTGTTGTTTATACGCCAGCGGCTGCTGCGTGAAAGTGAACCCGTCAAATTATTCACCCTCAGCCGGCAGATGAAAGTGGCTGAGAGCACCGTCAGTGGCGATCTGGTCCGGCTCGATGACTGGTTCGCCCGGTTTGGTCTCGAACTGGTCAGAAAACCGGGACTGGGCATTTATCTGGACGGTTCAGAAGAATCCAGGCGGCAAGCGATTTTCGATTTGCTGCACGAAGTCTGGAATGAAAACAGCCTGATCGAAGTCATGCTCCACCAGCATGAAACGGTGGCCGGCAAAAGGCTGCGCCTGCTGCTCCAGTTCACGGATGTTGACTTGGACCATTTGCGCAACCTGATCCAGATTGTTGAAGTCTGGGAGAAACAAAATCAGCTGGTCCATCGCGAACGCAGCTTCCTCAGCCTGGTCCTGCAGCTTGTTCTCTTGACCTGGCGCGAAAATCAGCCGGTTGGTTTTGATATCCACGCCACACGAGACACTCTTGGCGCCATGGCTCTGGCCAACAATTTGCTAGAAGAAGTCACACTCACTCTGGGTTTGCCCTGGATGGGTCGCGAGGTCCAGACCGTGGCCCGGGTGCTCCCGGTCCTGTACCCGGAACTCACTGCCGAATCGGCAGAGCATGAACAACGGCCCCAGGTTGACAGCCTGGACCTGGCCCGGCAAATGATCGCTCTGATCCAGCAAGAAACGGGTTATGCCATCCCTGATGAAACCATCCTGGTCGACGCTCTCGCCACTCATTTACAGCTGGCTATCACCCGCCTGGTGTTTCACCAGACCATTCATAACCCGCTGGAAAAAGAAATTCGTGATCATTATCCGCAGTGGTTCGAATTAGCCAGGAAATGCTCCCGGCTGATCGAAAGCACCCTGGCGTACCCTGTGCCAGATGCCGAGACCGCGTATTTGACCCTGTACTTGGGGGCGGCGATGGAAAAGGCAGCAGCCCGCTCGGAGCGCCGTTACCACATCGCAGTCTTGTGCCCAATCGGCATGAGTTCTTCGGTGCTGCTGGCCAGCCGGGTTGAAGCCATTTTCCCCCAAGTCAAAGTCGATGCGATCATCTCATTCAAACAGGCCCCGGAGATCATCCTCCAGCAACGCTTTGACTTGATCTTGTCCACCGCCGACATCTCACTGCCTGGCATTCCGATCCTGACGGTGCGACCCTTTTTCCCGGGCCCTGACCAGGATAAACTCCGGGCCTGTCTCAAGACGCTGCTGCCAAGGAAAGTGACAGACTCTGCTCTGGAATCGCACGACCTGCTGAGTCAACTGAGCCAGGCTAATGATCTGGTGTCGGGACTGACCAGCCTGCTTCAGAACTTCTTTTTCATCACGGCAGACTGTTCCAGTTTGCCGGATGCATGCCTGGAGGCTGCAGCCCAGATCCTGCCAGAGGATACGCGACCTCTGGTCGACGCCCTGGACCGGCGTGAATCCTTTGGCCATGTGGTCATCGCCGATCAGCAAATGGCCCTGCTGCATGCCCGGACCGATACCGTCAAGGACTTGCATTTTGGCCTGATCCGGCTCAAAAAGCCCCTGCCAATCGATGAGCAGATCGTGACGACCCTCCTGGTCATGGTTGCCCCGCTGGAAATTGCCCCGGTCAAGCTGGACATCATGCGCCTTCTGAGCCGCTCTATCATTGACGATGACACCTTTGCCCATTCCCTGCGCGAAGACGACGCAGCAACACTCTACCATCAACTCGAGCGCTTACTCAAAAACCATTTCCCGATCACCCCCATTGTGTCCGGAACGCTGGACTGATCTGTTGTCCAGATAGCCGCTGCCACTTCCAGCGGCATACCTTTGTCAAGGAGACTCACCCATGACTGAAACGAACGCCAATCCCGAAATCCTGACCCGGGACGCCATCCGCCTCGGCTTGCCGGCCACGGACAAATACACCGCCATCCGTCAGACGGGCGACCTGCTCGTCCAGCGCGGCTGTGTGACGCCGGAATACATTGACAGCATGATCGTCAGGGAAGAAGAAGTGTCGATTTTCATGGGATCTGGCCTGGCCTTGCCCCATTGCACCAACGAAGGCCGAGCCTTCATCAGGAAATCTGGCATTGTTGTGTTCCAGTACCCGGAGGGGATCGATTTCGGTGGTGAAAAAGCCTACATCCTGATCGGTATTGCCGGGGCAGGTGAAGACCACCTGGCTATTCTACAGAATGTGGCCTTGACCTTCAT
Source organism: Clostridia bacterium (assembly GCA_009928985.1). Taxonomy (GTDB): domain Bacteria; phylum Bacillota; class Clostridia; order Saccharofermentanales; family UBA5734; genus UBA5734. Next base: position 2,181 of record SABL01000052.1, on the reverse strand, counting down.
GGATTGTGACGAAGCAACCCTGCACAAACTCTACACCACCGATGATGTTGATTTCGTGTACAACCTGCTGATGCCAGGCTGACAGATTTTTTGCGGCCTGAAACGTCTCCATTGAAGCTGCCAGGGCTATCCTGGCAGCATGGTTTGAAAGGACACTATCCATGCACACCACCGCTGTCCGCCTTCATGGCGAAAAAGACCTGCGCCTCGACCGCTTTGAATTGCCAGAAATCGCACCCGATGAAATCCTGGTGAAAATCATATCCGACAGCATTTGCATGTCTTCCTACAAGGCCGCCTCTCTCGGATCGCGCCACAAGCGTGTCCCGGATGACATTGCCGAACACCCCGTGATCATCGGCCATGAATTTGCCGGTGAAATCGTTGCAGCCGGGGACCTGTGGCAAGACCAGTACCCTGTCGGCATGCGCTACGCCATCCAGCCAGCCCTGAACTACCAAGGTTCGATGGATTCGCCAGGCTATTCCTTCCGCTATTGCGGCGGGGCAGCCACTTACTGCATCTTGCCGCACCAGGTCATGGAGCTGGGGTGCCTGTTGCCCTACGAAGGGGACGCTTATTTCCTGGCCTCACTGGCAGAACCGATGAGTTGCATCATTGGCGCCTATCATGCCAGTTTCCATACCCAGGCTGGGAGCTATGTCCACCAGATGGGCATCAAGCCCGGTGGCCGGCTGGCCATATTGGCCGGGGCTGGTCCGATGGGCCTGGGCGCGGTTGACTTTGCCTTGCATGGCAATATTGTGCCGAGCCAGCTGGTCGTGACCGACATCAACAATGAACGTCTGGCCCGGGCTGCCAGCTTGTTCACCCCGGAGGTCGCCGCCCGGGCGGGTGTCGAGCTGCTTTTTGCCAATACGGCTGAAATGGCCGACGCAGCGCAAGGACTGCTCGACCTGACCGCTGGCGCAGGCTTTGACGATGTCCTGGTCTTTGCTCCTGTTGCATCGGTCTGTGAATTGGCTGATAAAATCCTTGGCCATGATGGCTGCCTGAACTTTTTTGCCGGACCGACCGACACCGCATTCACAGCCGGGCTCAATTATTACAATGTCCATTACAATGCGACCCATGTCATCGGCACGACCGGTGGCAATACAGATGACATGAAAGAATCGCTGGAACTGTCGGCAGCGGGCCGGATCAATCCGGCGGTCATGGTCACCCATGTCGGCGGTCTCGATTGCGCCGCCGAGACAACGTTGAACCTGCCGAAAATCCCCGGTGGCAAAAAACTGGTCTACACAGGCATCTCGATGCCCCTCACCGCGATTGATGATTTCGCTCGCCTCGGCCAGTCAGATCCCTTGTTCGCCGGTTTGGCCCAGATCTGTGCCCGCCAGGGAGGTTTGTGGAATGCCCAGGCTGAGCGTTATCTGCTGCAACACGCGCCTTCGATCGAAACCCCGGCCTGATGGTGATTTTGCGCAAAAATCTGGAATTGCCCTGAGTCAAGACAATTGCTAACATGGAGAGACTTGCAGTTTGAAAGTAGGTTGTTTCCATGGATTTTCTCGCCGTTTTCCAGAATCTCACGCAGCAGCAAATTCTAGCTGGCCTGATCGTCGCCGTTATCATCGGTATCGGCAAGACTGGTATCGGTGGTGTCGTGCTACTGGCCATACCGATTCTGGCCAGTGCCTTCGGTGCAATCGAATCGACTGGCCTGATGCTGAGCCTGTTTCTTCTGGGAGATGTCTTTGCGGTCAAAGCCTATGCCCGGCATGGCAAATGGGATGAGATCCGAAAGATTCTGCCGCCCGCCTTGGCGGGTCTGGCCCTGGGTAGTCTGGTCGGCCGGTTTATCAATGACCAGCAATTCAAATATCTGATCGCTGTCATCGTTTTGATCTGCCTGGTCGCGATGGTCTGGCAGGAAGTCAAGGGCGATCAACTCAAGGTGCCACAAGCGCGCTGGTTTGCCATCCTGATCGGGGTGCTTTCCGGCTTTGCAACCATGATCGGCAATGCGGCTGGACCGATTTTTGCCATCTACCTGCTGGCGATCCGCCTGAACAAGCAAAACTACCTGGGCACGACAGCCTGGTTTTTCCTGATCATCAATGTGCTCAAGCTGCCCTTGCAGGTTTTCGTCTGGCACAACATCACCTGGACAACGGCCATCCTTGCCATCGCTTCCTTGCCCGCGATTTTCATCGG
>SABL01000185.1 GCA_009928985.1 Clostridia bacterium | reverse complement strand
GTGGTCCTCACGGCTGAGACCGAGCAGCAGATCAGAAAGTTTATGGAGCTTGGAGAAGTGTACCAAGCCCAACAGATATTGTTGGCCGAGCTCGACCGAAGGGTGGGCGGGTTGTCCGAGACCATGAACGATTCGGCCAGCGGTAGCCTGCGCCAATTCAAGACGGTGTGGCAGGAACTGTGGGGTGCGATCGGCGAGGACATCCTGGGTACCTGGTGGTTCCAAGGTTTGCTTGTTTCCATCGATGGATTCCTGGACAAGCGCCAAGCGGGAAAGATCAGCGGGGAGCTGAACTTCCAGCAGCTGCAGGGATCCCTGGACCAGTACATCTCACAGATGAGCTCCACGGATCTGGAGGTTGCCCTTAAGATCGTCGAGGATGAGGCGTCGTCCAAGAATGTCCTGCACATGCAGGGCAACTATATAAAGAATCAGCAGTCGATCGCCGAGGCTTTGCGTGAGCGGCTTGCAATCCAGAAGCAGATAGAAGCCTCAGAGGCGCAGGCTGCGGCCGATGCCGCAAGCAGGGAGCAGAATGCACGGGACCGTGCAGACCGTGAAGCCGCCTTGCTGGAAAAGGAAAAGCAGGGAACCACCGAGCTCGCAGCCTTGTATGCCATGACCGCCGAGGGACAGAAAAAGCTTGCAGCCGATGAATTGGCGGCGCTGCAGGAGCGTCTGGAGGTCGACCGTACCGCCGTGGAGTGGTGGGAACAGTCGGGATATGAGGCTCCCCCATGGATCGATGAGGCGCGCAAGCGCATTCCCATGTATGACGCGGTGATCCAACAGAAGGTGAATGAGCTTGCCGAGCTGAACAAGGTAGAGCCGTCTGCGGTCGAGCAGGCCATGAAGGCACTCTTCGGGGATATTTCGGCGAGTGACTTCTCCATGAACATACCGCTCTCGTTCGATTTTGGCCGGACCCAGATTGAGACCATGGAAGAGCAGCTCTCTGTACTGAGCTCAAAGATCAATGAGGTGTGGTCCGCAGGTCCCGCAGAAGGTGACTCCGGAGAATGGCAGTCCGCACTTGATGATCTGTACTCGAGGTATTCCGGGATCTCCGAGGAGCTGGAGAAACAGAAGAAGTTCGCTGCTGATCAGAAGAACGCCAAGGCGGAGCTCAAGAAGCTGCTCACCGACCAGGAGGCCGCAGAACTGGCCTTGGTCGAGTATGCGGCCGTGATGGCGGCATATGAGCATGAGGGGTTGATCACCGCGGATGAGCGGGCGGCCCTGTATGATCTTGAGGCGAAGCGGCTTGGACTTGCAGCTGAGGAGGCCAAGGGGCTTAAAGACCACCTCGAGGAGATGACCGACGCATTGAAGGACCAGTTCTTCACGGCCGAGGCGATGGGCTCGAGGATCAGCGACGTGTTCTCGGATATCGGCTCTGCCATGGCTGCCGGCAAGGATGGCATGGATGCGATCAGTGATGGATTGCAGGCATTCGCCAGTGATATCCTCGGACAGATATCCTCCATGGCCATCGCAGCTGGACTGCGCATGATCGTCGAGCTTGGTGTGGCGGGGATACCTGCAGCGATCGGACTGTTCGCCCTGGGTGGCGTCGCTGGCATTGGTGCCGGTTTCTTCAGCAGCTCCGGATCCGGAATTGATTCCTCCATCATGGCATCCCTTGATGAGGAGGTAAAGGTCCGGGAGAAACTGAACGAACAACTGCAGGAGCAGCTTGATGTAGAGGTTGACCTTCTCAGGCGCCAGCTTGATCGGAACCTGATCAGCGTCGAGGATTATCTTGCCGGTGTTACCGAGATCAAGGGTCAGCGGACCTTCGGCGATGCCCAGTCCGATGTACTGGATGCGACCAGGACGAAGCTGACAGAAATCGATGCAAAGCTCTCCTCCATGTCCGGATGGGATAAATTCTGGTCGGACAAGGATGAGAACCTGGAATCGCAATCTGACCGTATCGCTGCCCTGGCCGCCCAGGTAAATACGGCTACAGCAGATGAGCTGCGCTCGATCATCAGCCAACTCCAGGAACTTGGTGTTGATTTGAGTACGGTTCCCAAATTTGCATCCGGAGGCGACTTTGTTACCAACGGCCCCATGTTGGCCATGCTGGGAGACAACCGATCTGGTCGTGAGCATGTACGCATCACCCCGCTTGGTTCTTCCGGAAGCCCTGCGGCCAGCTCTACGGTAATCATAAACGGTGGCATCTGGGGCGTTGAGGATCTCTACAAGAAGTTGGAGATGGCTGGAGTCAAGATAGGAGATCGCAACCAATGACCTATGAACTGCTTACCATAAAGCTCACCTATCCGGATGGAACCATCCATGACGTTTCCGACCTTTTGGTTCCTGATTCCTATCAGGAGAAACTGTCGCTGTGCGGGGAGGATCGAAGAAGCTCGATCAACTCTGTAAGCTTTTCCCTGTACTATAGCCGGAATCTGTTTTTGGATATGACGGCCATGACCGACATGTTGGGTGTGTTAGTGTGGTCCGATATTGAGGAAATTTTCCGCGGCTACATTGACCCGGTAGGAACCGTCCAGATCGTCGGGTTGGATGAAGTCAGCCCTATTCCTATGGAGGCGGTGGACCAGCTGTCCTTGTTGGACGGTGATGTCACCGATGATCTTTCCTATCCCCCCATCCTGGGAGATGCTCCATGGAAGGTATATGATCCGGATGACCTTCCCCATTCCATACTGTTTGATCTTCTGGTCCGCCTCGGGCTGCATGAGAATATCGCTGCGGATGCCCCGGCAATTTTGGATACCGTCCGTCACTACTCGGTCACTGTGGGATCCGGGAACTGGAAGCAGGCTGTGGACGATCTGTTGTTTGAACGTCGTATGGTAATCACCAGCGACGGGCCGTTCATCACTTGGAAGCCCTGGTCGGAAGAGTCCCCGATCCCGATCGCCATCATCAGCGAAGAGCATCTTCTGTCCCAGACGCCGCTATCGATCGGCACCAGGTATGATCGTCATGATGGTGACAAGGTGGAATGGTCAAAGGCCACGTTGATTGAGAATACCAGGCTGTGGGAAGGCTCCACCCCGGTCGATGGCGACGGGCTGTTTCCTGGAGAACCGATCGCAGCCGGTGACTATTGGCCGGAGGATTCTGATATCCGGGAAGTATGGCAGGAATATCAGAACACATGGCTGGATATCCCATACCTGACCGGTTCGGAAAGGCTGAAGAATGAGGATATATCCCTGCTTGCCACCGGCTCCTGGTATGTAAAGGATGCCAAAGATCCAGATGTCGCATTGGATCCCGTTGCAGAAGGGCTTACTGTTGACTTCCGGGCGAAGCGGGCGCGCCTGAGATCCCTGAATAGCGGGGATGCGGCACAGCGTCTTTAC
>SABL01000184.1 GCA_009928985.1 Clostridia bacterium | reverse complement strand
TCACACAGGTCCCCGCACAGGGCATCCATGATTGACGTCTTCAGGAAGAAATCTTGGGTTTCCGGCTCCCATGAACTGAAAACTTCTTTGTAAAGATAGTGGTCAAGGGTCGCAATGGATGTGACCTGCACATCTCTGCTCCCATTTCTGAACCGGTTTTCATGCATGGACAAGGCTGCAGCCACGAGGGCGGCCGCCCAGCCTTCTGAATGAAGCTCGATCAGGTCCGTCTCCCGATCATCGAGAAAAAGGGCGCGCGCTTGAAAGAAATCCACGATCTCTTGGTGTTGAAACTGGAGATCTTCTGTGGTCAAACGCGTCAGCTGGTCTCTGATCTCAAGCTGAGCCAGCTCTAGCTGTGGTTCCACTCGGCTGATCAGGACCAGATGCAGGTTTGAAGGCAGATAGTGAATCAGATAGTCAAGGCTATCCCAAATGGCCGGGTGCGTCATGTCTTGTATGTCATCCAGCACCAGAAAGGCCGCCGAACCTAGAGAGGCCATTTTTTCTATGATGATGCGGATATGGGTCTCATTTTTGAATAATTCAGGGGACGAAAAAACATACCGGGCTTCCATGCTAATGCTCGGATCATAAACACGACTCAAAGCCTGGCAAATGTATTTCCAGAAGATCAGTGGGTCGTTGTCCTGGCGATCCAGCGAGAGCCAGGCGGCGGACTGCTGGCTGCGCCCGAGCCAGTCGAGAACAGCAGTCGTCTTGCCATATCCGGACGGAGCCAAGATAAGAATCACCTTTTTGTCAGTGCATCGGTCCAGTTTCTCTGCGAAGAGCAGACGGGGAATCGCATGGCCTGTGATTTCAGGCATGCTGTATTTCGTCTGGACCAAGCTATTGGCGCTTCCACTACCAAAAACCATAGCAGGCACTGACCCCTCAAATAGAAAACCGACCTGACGTGGCCGGTTACGCTACTCGCTCCTACCTGATCAAGCGTCCAAGTACGATCAGATAGTCATCGCATCCTATTGAAGATAGTGAGTCTGCGATAACATCTTTATGACAGTTACCGCATGATTATTATACATCGTACAAGGATACCTGTCATGTCACCTGTGGCTTCCCTATGCTATCTGGCCTGTTCAAAACTACCAGATTCATCCAACTTGACGGGGCCAGATAGCGCAGGGAATAGCATGTGTGATACACCGTTTCTCTCCCGCCACGGGGAACTGATCTTTGACTTGGCCAATCATTCGCGGCTCTGGATCAATCGCGGCCACACACCCCTTGAAATGCGAACCTTCGCAGCACCCCCGTCACCCACCAAACCAGGGCGCAACGATCCGTGTCCATGTGGCAGCGGGAAAAAGTACACGCAGTGCTGTGGATGAGGGATGACGAGAGTCTCTATCATTCTCAGTGTCCTAATTCCGGACACGGTGCCTGGCACTGCTCCAATGACCGGAACCCGAAATAGAACCAGATGCCGGTGACCAGGGTGGCGATTCCGTCGGCAAAGGGCGCGGCATAGAGAATCCCGTTGATGCCCCAGAGCTGTGAGAACAAAAGGACGGCAGGTATCAGGAGCAGGACTTGGCGGGTCAGGGTCAGGACCATGGCTGACCCGGGTCGGCTGATCGCCTGGAAGAAATTGGCCCCGAGGATCTGGAAACCGATGAAGGGCAGGCACCAGAACCAGGTTTTGAGCGCATAACTGCCAAAGCGGATGAGTTCTGGTTCCCGATTGAAAAGGGAGACGATCTGGACTGGAAATAGCCGGGTCAGGATCCATCCTGTCAGCACAATGGCCGTGGCAGCGATGATGGCCAGTTTTTCTGCCGCCTTGATGCGGTCATATTTTTTAGCCCCGAAATTGAAACTGATGATGGGGGAAACACCCTGGTTCAGGCCGGTGATCGGCATGAGCAATATGGTCTGGACACTGTTGATGATTCCCATGCCGGAAACCGCGATGTCGCCGCCGAAGAGCAGCAAATTTTTATTGAGGATCACGTTGAGCAGGCTGTTGCTGGCCTGGAGCAGGAAACCCGGCAGCCCAAGCGCTGTCGCCCGGAAGACCACGTCCTTTTTCAGCCGCAGGTAGCGCAGCTGCAGCTTGTGCTGACTGCGGTTGCTGAGGAAATAGGACAGGATCCAGATCGTGGAGAGGGCCTGGGACAGGATGGTCGCCAGGGCGGCTCCGGCCATTCCCATGTCAAATGCATAGATGAACAAAGGGTCAAGCAGGATATTGGTCCCCGCACCGACAAACATGGTGATCATGGCCAGGCGAGGTTGCCCGTCAGCGCGCAGGAAATTATTCATGCCAATGTTGAGAACTTGGAATAAGGCACCGAAAAAAATCACGCGCATATACGACGTGGCATAGGGCAGGATCGTCTCGCTGGCGCCAAACAGGCGCAACAGGGGTCCGAGGAAAATCTGGCCCAGAACCATGAACGACATGCCACTGAGACACAGAATCGTGAACATGTTGCCCAGGACCTCATCCGCGGCCGCACCCTTCCCCTCCCCCAGCCGGATCGAAAAGAGCGTGGCCCCACCGACGCCAAACAGAATGCCGATCGAGAGCAGGAAGATCATGATCGGAAAGCCGATCGTTATCCCGGCCAGGCCAGTCGAGCCCAGACCCGGCGCATTGCCGATGTAGATGCGGTCGACCACATTGTAGAGAGCATTGACGACCATGCCAATGATCGCCGGAAGGGAGAATTTCAGCAAAAGGCTGGATATTTCGGCCGTTCCCAGGGGATTTTCCTGTCCCGTCCGGTTCATCTGCGGCCGGTTCATTTGCGGCCGATTCATCCCTGCTGTCCCCACTCTCTGAAATCAGTACCTTCGACCTTTTCAGCCATAGCTTCCAGCACTGTGAACATCGTCTGGACGGCAGTTTCGTCGAGTCCATCCGTTAAAAAATCGGTCCACTGCTGCAGGTGGGAAAAGATTGTCGCGCGCTGCGCAATGGCGTGTCCGGTCAAAAAAACCTGATTGGCCCGCCGGTCATCCGGGTCCTTTTCCTTGCGCAAGAAGCCTTTGTCGAGCAAAGATTGCACCACCCGGGCCGTGGCAGCCTTGTCAATGACGAGAAAAGACGACAATTCCTCCTGTGAAATGCCATCGCGCTTGAACAAATGGATCAGAACGGGCACTTCCGCTGCTGTGAGCTGGAGCGGTTTGAGCACCACATTGAGGTAAACCTGATTTTTCCGATACAGAATCGAAACCAGCCGACCCACACTCAATTTCATGGTGAAAATCTCCCTTGGTAATTATTGAGCCACCAATTAAACATTAGACAATTATAGACAAATCTGATACAATAAAGTCATGGATGAGTTAAAAACCAATGCAAAGAAATTGTCCCAAAC
>SABL01000183.1 GCA_009928985.1 Clostridia bacterium | reverse complement strand
GGAGCGGCCGGAACTGGTCGCCGCCTACACGGAAATTCTCAAGTCCCTCCAGGAAACCGACCGTCTGGCCGAGTGATCCCAGGATGCGAAGGAGCCTGACTGCATGAAAATCCTGTCCCTCAAATTCATGAACCTCAACTCCCTGTATGGCGAGTGGTCGATCGATTTCACCCGGCCGGAATACGCCGACAATGGCCTCTTTGCCATTGTCGGACCGACTGGCGCTGGTAAATCGACGATCATGGATGCGATCTGCCTGGCCCTGTATGGCGAGACTCCGCGCCTGGGCAAAATCACCAGCAGTGGCAATGAGATCCTGTCGCGTCAGACCGGTGAATGCTATGCCGAGGTCGTCTTTGAATCCCAGAGCGGTCGCTACCGTTGCCAGTGGCGCCAGCACCGGGCCCGCAAACGCCCGGACGGCAAACTGGCCGAGGCCAGCCATGAGATCTCCGACGCCATTACAGGCAAGCTGCTCGAGAATAAAAAACGCGACGTAGCCGCTGCGATCGAAGACAAGACCGGCATGAATTTCGAGCGATTCACCCGTTCGATCCTTCTGGCCCAGGGCAGCTTCGCCGCTTTCCTCAAAGCCAGCCCGGATGAGCGCTCGCCGATCCTCGAGCAGATCACGGGCACGGAAATCTACAGCGATCTCTCGATCGCCGTCCATGAACGGCAGCGGGCCGAACGCCAGGCCCTGGAGCGCCTGCAGGACCAGATCCAGGGCGTTTCTATCCTGAGTGAAGCAGAGGAAGCCCAGCTGGCAGCAGACCTCGAGCAATTCGGCCAACAAGCCGCAGCCGTGACCGAGCAGCAGATGCAGCATGCGGCAGGACTGGCCTGGCATGAGACCCTGGCCCGGCTGGAACAGGAATTGACTGCTCTGGCAGGCGAAAAAGACCAGCTGGACCAGGAGAATCAGGCTGCCGAGCCCCAGCGCCAGTCCCTTGCGGCTGCCCTGAAGGCACAGCCCCTCGACGCGGCGTACTCCACCCTGGACATCCTGCGCCGTGAGCAGCAGAAAGATCAACACACACAGGCAGATCTGGAGCAACGCCGCCCCCAGCTGGAGCAAGCAGCTGCCACCGGAACAGCTGCTCATGCTCAGACGGAACAAGCATTGCAAGCTGCCCAGGCTGCTCATGAGGCCATCCAACCAGCCCTTCTAAGCACGCGGCAGTACGACTGGAACATAAAAACCAACGCCGCGGCGGTTAAGCGGCTGGAAGACCAGGTCAAACAACAGACCATCCAGATTGAAAAAACCAGCAAGGAGCTCGAACATGAGCAGTCCAGTCTGGCAACGGCCCTGACCGACCAGACCGCACTCGCCGAGACCCTGGCTCGAACAGCCGCCGATGAGCCGCTGCTGACCCAGATTGCCGGGATCACAGCCCAATTCGGGCAAATCAAGACAACCCTGGAGGAGGTACGCAGCCGGGAACAAGAGCTCGGTAACAGCCAAGCGGCCGCCTCTCGGCAAGTAGTTGCTTGCGGCAAGTCTGACCAGGAACTAGCCCAAGTCACAGAGCAGATCCAGCAGGAACAGGCGACTTTAAATCAGCACAAAGCCCGCCTGCAGACCCATCTCAAGGACCGCTCGCTCGGTGACTACCGGACCGAACTGGCTGCCCGGCAAAAAGAAGCCCGCCTGGTCCAGAAAATCATCGACTTGGAAACCGAGCGCAAACGCTTGGTCGATGGTCAGCCCTGTCCCTTGTGCGGTGCCACAGACCACCCCTATGCCGCGGGCAATCTCCCGGAAATGGACGCCATCGAGCAGGCGATTGAAAAATTGACCGATTTCATCGCCCAGGCTGATGCGATCAGCCAACAGATCACAGACCAGATGGCACAGGTCTCGACTACACAGCAGGCCCAAGCAGTCGCCGGACAGAAAGCACAGACGGCCAAGGCAGCCTGGGAGCTGACTAAGGCACGGATCGAACAGCAGACCAAAGACCTGGCGGCACAGCAAGATCGATTGCACCGCCAGATCCAGGCAGCACAGGATCTGGTAAAATCTTACGGTATCACAGACCTGTCTGTGCCGGTACTGGGTGATGTGCTCGACAGCCTGCAGCTGCGCAGCTTGGAGCGCCAGAGACTCACGGCCAAACAGCTCGAGATGTCCACACAGATCGAACAAGCCAGGCACAGGATCGATCTTTTGCAGCAACAGCTAGGCACCTTCACCCAAGCCAGGCAACAATCGGAACAAGAACTCAAACAAGTCCAGCAGGACCTGGCCGCAGCCAGAAAAGCGCGCCAGGAACTGTTTGGCGACAACGACCCTGATGCAGAGGAGAAATTGCTACTAGCAGCGATCCAGGCAGCGGCCGAAGCGGAAAAACGGGTCCGGGCAGAGGCAGCTGAGCATGCCCAGACCTTTGCAACCAACCAGTCCGCCCTCCAGACCCTGGCCGCCCAACTCGAGGAGCGCCAACAACGCCTGGCTGACCTTGAATCCAACTGGACAGCTCATCTGGCCGCGACACATTTTCCCAGCGAAGCGGACTATCTGGCTTACCGGATGCCCGCTGCTGAACTGCAAAACGTGCAAAGCCAGCTCCAAGCCCTGGACCAGAAACGATCGGACCTCGCCACACGGATCGAAGACCGGGCGCAACAAAAAGCACGGCTCTTGGCGGACCCTCAAACCCAACTCAGCCGTGAACTCCTGACCGAAGAACTGGCTCAGATCGATGCCCGGCAAAAGGCGATCCAGCAGAAAATCGGCGAACTGCTGGCACGCCAGGCAGATAACCAAGTGGCCAAAGAAAAAACAGCAGCGATTCGCGACGCGCGGGACAAACAACAGGAGGAATGCCGCAAATGGGACCGCCTCCAGCTCCTGATCGGCTCGTCCGATGGCAAGAAATACCGCAATTTCGCCCAGGGCCTGACCTTTGAACGGATGGTCGCCCAGGCCAACCAACAGCTGATGCAGATGACCGACCGCTACCTTCTGGTCCGTGACACCGAACAACCGCTCAATCTGAACGTCATCGACAACTACCAGGCAGGCGAGACGCGTACCACCCGCAACCTGTCCGGCGGCGAAAGCTTCCTCGTCAGCCTCGCCCTGGCCCTGGGCCTTTCCAGAATGGCCAGCCGCAAAATCCGGGTCGATTCCCTCTTCCTTGACGAAGGCTTTGGCACCCTCGATGACGAGGCGCTGGAGACCGCGCTGGAGACGCTTTCCAGCCTGCAGGCGGAAAACAAGCTGATCGGCGTCATCTCCCACGTCCCGGCCCTCAAGGAGCGAATCAGCACCCAGATCCGTATCCAGGCGCAAGCCGGCGGAAAAAGCATCATTTACGGCGCCGGTGTCGAAAGGATACACCCAT
>SABL01000051.1 GCA_009928985.1 Clostridia bacterium | reverse complement strand
CCCCGGTATCTTTGAGACCCTGCGCGAGATGAATTTCAAAGATCGCACCTTCAAAGTCGGTGGTGAGTCGATCACCTGCGTGTCCTACTTCGGCTACCCGGAGAAGATGGACCGCCAAGCCCCCGAAGCCCTCGAACGGATCAAGCGCGAACTCGGCGTGTAGGTTCCACGTCCCTTAAACGAAAAAATCGGAAAACCCCTGCCAACAGCCAATTTCCAGAGCTCTTTTCTGAAACAGAGCCTGGCACCACAAGGAGCACACGATGAAACTTGCAATCTGCACCGATGTATTCGCTAACCTTCCCTTCCCGGAAATGCTCGACAAAGTCAAATCCTACGGGATCGAAGCCGTCGAAATGACCGCTGGTGGCTGGGGCGGTTGCCCCCATGTCAACCGTAAAGAACTGCTGTCTGACCCGGCAAAAATCACCGCTTTCAAGGCTGAACTCGAGAAGCGCGGTATGAGAATTTCCGCCCTCAACTGCTCGGGTAATCCTTTGAGCCCCGGCAAAATGGGCGAAGATCACACCAAGAACACCTATGAGACCGTCGAACTGGCCGGCAAGCTCGGGGTCAAAAAGATCGTCATGATGTCCGGCTGCCCGGCTGGCGCCCCCGGTGACCAGACCCCGAACTGGATCACCTCGACCATCTCCTGGCCCGATTACATGGCCCCAGCCCTGCAGTACCAGTGGGAAGAAGTCGCCATCCCGTGGTGGAAGCAATTCGTCGAGCATTGCCAGGCCCATGGTGTCGAGCAGGTCGCGATCGAGGAATTCCCCTGCATGCTCGTCTACAATCCGGAAACCCTCTGGAAACTGCGCGATGCCGTGGGTCCGGTCGTCGGCATCAACCTCGATCCGTCACACCTGATGGCCATGGGTGCCGATCCGATCGCCGCTGCCCGTGCCCTCAAAGGTGCCATCTATCACATCCATGGCAAAGACGCCCGCATCGAGCGCGGTTTGGTCGATGTCAACGGCCTTTTAGAGACCAAGCCGGTCACTGATTGCGAGAACCGCACCTGGAACTATGTCGCAGTTGGTTGTGGCAAGGATCTGCAGTGGTGGAAAGAGTTCTTCTCCGTGGCGCACATGGTCGGTTATGACGACGATGTCTCCCTGGAGATGGAAGACCTGACCATGACTGTCGCAGCTGGAGTCCAGACCTCAATCGATGCTCTCAAGATGACCATCAGCCAGTAAATCCTACTGTTTTAAGCGCACAGTAGATTTATCAAGATTTTCCTCCTTTCTTGGAAAGAGAGCGGTTGGTGGACCGCTCTTTTTCTTTATAATGGCAAGTATCAGCCACGTAAAGTTGAGGTGATTTCTCATGAAAACCTTCAAAATCGGCGTCATCGGCATAGGCGATATCAGTGATGTGTACATCAATAACTTGAAAAAATACAAAATGGTTGAAATAGTCGCCTGTGCCAGCCGCGGGTTGGACAAAGCACAGAAGAAAGCGGCACAGTTCCAGATCCCGAAAGCTTATGCCAGCGGATTTGATCTGATAGCAGATCCCGAAATCGACATCATCCTGAACCTGACCACACCTGCAGCCCATTTTGAGCTGAACAAGGCCGCCCTTCTGGCTGGCAAACATGTTTATACTGAAAAACCACTGGCTGCAACCTTTGCCGAAGCCAAGATCTTAATCGATCTGGCTGACGATCTCGGACTCTATCTGGGCTCGGCACCGGATACTTTCCTCGGCAGCCGGTTGCAGACCTGCCGCGAGCTGATTGACAACGGAACGATCGGGGATATTGTTGGAGCGGGAGCTTTTGTTGTTAGCCACGGCCACGAGTGGTTCCACCCCAATCCGGATTTCTTCTATCAGGTGGGGGGTGGCCCGCTGCTCGATATTGGGCCCTACTACATGACCGCCCTGCTCTCCTTGCTTGGTCCGATTAAAACCTGTGCCGGCATGGCACGAAAGACATTCGACCACCGGATCATCGAAAGCCAGCCACGACAGGGCGAAGAAATCCCGGTGGAAGTCGACACCCACATCACAGGCACCTTTGAGTTTGCCAGCGGGGCAATCGCCACGATCATAGCCAGTTTCGATGTCTGGGACTCGGAACTGCCGCGCCTGGAAATCTATGGCACCAAGGGCACCCTCTGTCTGCGAGATATCGATCCGGTTGACGGACCGAATTTATTCGGCGGCGAAGTCTGGCTGCGCACCCGAGATAATTATCGCTGGATTGGTTTACCACGTCGCCCGGACTTACCGGATTGGACGATTGTCGAGAGCAGGCGACCCTTCAATGAAATCAGCCACCGTGAAAACAGTCGTGGAATTGGACTATTCGACCTGGTTTATGCCATAGCTAATCAACGGCCGGAACGCGCCAGCGGTCGGATGGCACTGCATCAGATCGAAGCGATGGAAGGGCTGCTGCATTCCGCCCAGGTGAAGCAGTTTTATACGATGCAGACGACCTTTGAGCGGCCAGAACCGCTTCCGGTCGATTTTCCCAAAGGTGAAATCTAATAGGACATAATGGCTTTGACTGCCGCAGCTTTCGTTGTTTTCGGGAATAATTCAAAGCCGATCAAACCCTGATAGCCAAGTTCCTCAAACAGTGAAAAGATCCTGGGGTAATTGAATCAATAGACCAAACCCCTCTGGATCGCTGCGGCGATCAGCTCGGCCCCATCCCAGTTGGGATGCAGGTTGTCGTCTGTGTATTGCGAGACATTCGTCTCGGTGATGCCGCTGGTGACAAAGAGGTTGATCACTTTGACGTTGTTCTGGGCGCAGACATCCTTGATCGCTTTGACGTATTGGTCGAGGGTATGACCGGCGTCATTGGCCTCTGGATAGACGGGCTGATGGCTGTAGTCTCCGCGTTTGATCGGGGTCAGGAAGACGAGCTCGATCGTCGGGTTGGCCGTGCGGATTTTGGTGATGACCTTTTGCACATCGCCATAAAATGTGTTTGCGCTGGCAGGATCGCCGAGTGCACCCAGCGGTGTGCCCAGGCCATAATCATTCGTGCCGGCAAAAACGGTCACCAGGTCGAAGGTCGCCAATTTGTCCTTGGTGACGCGGTCGCCCATGGTCGACATGGTCGTGCCGGCGACACCGTCGTTGTAATAATATCGGAAGCCCATTTTCTTGACGAGCAGGTCTGGATACAGACCGGAATTGGTGATGCTGTCGCCGATCGCCCACCAGAGCTTGCCTGAATAGTCCTTCGGAATAGGAGTCGGGGTTGGGGTCGGTGTCGGAATCGGGGTGGGTTTGGGTGTCGGTGTGGGCTTGGGCGTGGGTGTGGGGGCTGGGGTCGGTGTCAGCGTTGGGGTGGGCGTGGGGCTGGGTGAAGGGCTCGGGGTCGGTGTGGCCGTCGGCTCCGGGATCAGGACCGAGGTGGTGGCAGAAGGAGCAGGTTCGGAGGTTGTTACAGCTACCGTTGTGGAACGGGTGGGCTGATTTTGCTTCCAGAAGGCACCTGCCGCAACCACGCTGGTGATGGCCAGGACAGCAACCGCAAGGCCGAGGAGTCGTTTGAAGGTTTTCTTTTTCATATGCTTTCGTTACACCTTAGCCACCGGGTATTCGGTACATAGCAGGCGGTAGGGCGCCTCATCCTCTTCGATTTCCGGGAAACGGCCGATCGGTTCGAAGAAGCGGTTGTCGTTGTCATCGTCGTTGCACATCGAGACTTCGCCCAAAAGGACGGCCCCCCCTTCTGCTGGGACGATGAAATCGTGATAGAGATACGGATCGATCGTGATGCTTTCGCCGGGTGACAGTTTCACCTGGGTGCCGGCTGGAACGGTCAGCTCGCGGCCATCGAGGCGGACCACCACATCGGTGTCCAGTCGAGTGCCATCCTCGGCGCCATTGTAGACCGTGATGGAGACCACGTTGCCACCGCGGTTGATGATGTCCTCCATTTTGGACCAGTGAAAATGCAAGGGCGCGGTCTGGCCGGGGTAAAGCATAAGGATTTTCTCAGCGTAAGATTTCTTGTACTTCGGATTGTGGTAGTTGCCGTTGCGCAGGGTGAAAAGGCCAAAGCCGACTTCGGCAAAGCGGCCCAGGCCATAGTCCGTGATGTCCCAGCCTAGCTTGTTGTCGCGGATCTCATCATAGTCCGGGCCGGCTGCTGCCCAGTCCGACGGTTGCCAGCTGGCAAAGGGCGGAAGGGCGAAGCGGTATTCCCGGGCGAGATTTTCCATATCTCGGATGACGGTATTGATTTCAGAACGTTTCATGGGGAGATCCTCCTGATGACGGGGTGGCTGGTGGGGCAGATGAGGGATGGATGCAGACGGACGCATTTCATTTTAGCAAATTTTCTTGATTGAAAATGGGTATTTGTCTTCTATCCTCGATACGATAAATAAGGCCAGCGCCATTTTCCGGCTAAGGCCGACATTTTTAGGAGAACCTTGTCCTCACGCCTTGCCGATCTCGTGCAGGAAGCGCTGGCCGTAGCGCTGGGATTTTTGCGCTCCAACGCCAGAGACGTCTAGCAGCTGGGTCAGGTTGTGGGGGGTTTTCCGGCACATATCCGTAAGAGTCGCATCGGTGAAGACCATATAGGCCGGTATGTGTTCTTCTCTGGCGATGGTGCTGCGCAGGGCTTTCAAGCGGGCAAACAAATCCTGGTCCGGCTGAGTCGCTGTTTCAGGCTCGTCTAATGCGCCCCGTCGGTGAGCTTTGGTTTTGGGCTTTTCTTTCGGAACCATGATGAAGACCGGTTCGTCGCCTTGCAGGATCTCCCTGGATGTGTCAGTCAGGGTCAGGACAGGATAGGTTGTACCCGTCACAGCCAGATAGCCTTGCTCTTGGAGCTGGTCCACGATCGCAGCGAGGATCGTACGTTTGGAAGCCTGGAGGAAGCCGTAGGCGGCCAGCGTGTCGAGCTGGGCGCGCAAAATGCGTTCGTTTTTGCTGCCCAGGAGGACGTCGATGATCATGGTCTTGCCAAACTGCGACCGGCGCTGAGCCAGTCGGTAGATGGTGGCCAGGATGGCTTTGGCTTCGTGTGTGACTTCCATTTGCTTGAATTCAGTCTGGCAATTGGAGCAGTGCCCACAATAGGAATGGGCTGTTTCGCCAAAATAGCGCAGGATCGAGGCGCGCAGGCAGGTGTGGCTGGTGCAGTAGAAGGTCATGGCCTTGAGCCGGTCGTGATCGCGCTGACGCGAGAGCAGCTGCTGGAGGTCAGACAGATCTGGATTGGGCTCTTTGCGGTCGATCAGGAAGGTGTTGGTCTTGACATCCTGGCCGCTGTAGAGGACGACGCAATCGGCTGGCGAACCGTCGCGCCCGGCGCGGCCTGCCTCCTGATAGTAGCTTTCGACATCCATCGGCATGTTGTAGTGGATGACGAAGGAGACATTGGATTTGTCGATGCCCATGCCAAAGGCATTGGTTGCGACCATGACCGTAGCCCGGTCAAACAGGAAGTCATCCTGGTTCTGGTGGCGCTCTTTTTCATCCAGGCCGGCATGGTAGCGCGTCGCTTCGATCCGGTTTTGCTGCAGGAATTCCGTAACTTCCTCGACTGCTTTGCGGGTGGAGCAATAGACGATGCCCGTTTCATTGGGATGGGTCCGGATGATTTTCAGAAGAGCCTGGTCCTTGTCCTTGGGTTTCTGGACGGAGAAAAACAGGTTCTCCCGGTCAAAACCAGTCACGATCCGGCGCGGGTTTTTGAGGCCGAGGAGGTGCACGATGTCGTCGCGGACTTCGGCCGTTGCGGTCGCCGTGAAAGCACTGATCACCGGCCGGACGGGCAGCCTGGCGAGAAAATCCTGGATCTTCATGTAGCTGGGCCGGAAATCGTTGCCCCACTGGGAGATGCAATGGGCCTCGTCAATGGTCAGCATCGAAACCGGCATCCGCTGGCAAAGCTCGAGGAAAGCCGGCGTCAGCAGGCGTTCCGGAGCGACATAGATCAGCCGGTAGTGTCTGTCGGCAGCGCGCCGGATCACCTCTGTGTTCTGGGCGGCGGTCAAGGAGCTGTTGATGTAGGCGGCACGGATGCCGTTCTGGCCCAGAGCCTGCACCTGGTCCTTCATCAGGGAAATCAGCGGCGACACCACCAGCGTCACGCCGCTCATCAGCAAGGCCGGGACTTGGTAGCACAACGACTTGCCTGCGCCTGTCGGCATCACGCCCAGAACATCCCGGTTTGCCAGCAGCTCGTCGATGATCTCCGCCTGCGCCGGGCGAAAATCCGCAAAACCGAATGTTTCATGCAAGATGGTGTGCTTGTTCATGGTCCTCCGGATGAAAGTAGCGCCGAGACTGGGCCCGGCCGGATGGCCGGGGACGGGATCGGGGCGCAGCGGGATTTGAGTAGCTGGGCGACGAGACTGGGCCCGGCCGGCAGGCTGGGGACAGGATCGGGGCGCAGCGGGTGAGCGGAACCGGGCCCGGCCGGATGGCCGGGGACGGGGGCGCGGGGTGGGTGGGACTAGTTTACGGCTTTGAGTTGGGGACTTCAACGATATAGAGTGGATTTTTCGGGGATTGGCGCGAAGGGTGGTACGAATCGCGGCAATTGCTGAAAACTGCACCAGGGGTCACGCCAGGCCTGGACTTTCCCTGACTACAGGTTAGTGGATCGCTCGACAGCGGGCACGAAAGAGGAAAATTCCAGATTTTGTGCCAGACTTGGCGCTAAGGGTGGATCCAAATCTGGAATTTTCCAGATTTGGGGTCGGCGCACTTGCATGGAAAATCTCTGATGATCCCGCGGGCCTCAGAGCCGCAAGGTCTTGATGGCGCACCGAAAAACTTCCACTTTAGTGCTCCGACATAGCGGCGGAAATTTCCGCCGCTATGTCGGAGCGCCTGCGAGGAAAATCTTGAGCGCTCCGGCTGGGCCCACAGCAGCAGCTATTTCGAGGCGGTCATTTTTTCTTCCATCTAAGAAGGCCGACCCCATTTGCAGAATTTTCTACAACGGTGACCAGACTTGGCGTTAGGGGTAGCCCTATTTCACTAAACGGGCCAGACCTACAAACAACACGGGTGCTTCGCAAAGCTTTGATGCCCACATGACCACTCTTATTGGAATCAGCTGTTTTTTTAACAAGCTTTTCACTGAGGCAAGCAAAGTGCCCGGCCACATTCACCGTTGACACCAGCCAAGAACTCATGCTAAATTGACAGTATAGGTCCGCAAATCATTACAAAAATTATTAAAAACCGACAAAAGGCGGCGCGAGTCTTTTGCCAAAATCGTGAGCTATGTAGCTCCCAAGAGAGTTTTTTCTTGGGATTTTTTATTGGGATCGATAACGGCTTGTACCAAAGGGGGTGCGCCATTTGATCGAATTGGATGAAAAGAAGCGGATTATCCAGGAGTTTGTCCCCGGCAAGCAGGTGACGCTGGCTCATGTAATCGCGCACCCGGACAATGCCCTTTATACCAAGCTCGGGCTGATCGATACCCGGGGGGCAATCGGAATTTTCACCATCACACCGGGCGAGGCAGCCATTATCGCGGCGGATGTAGCCACCAAGGCAGCTGCGGTGAGCATTGGTTTTGTCGATCGCTTCAGTGGCTCCCTCGTTGTGACCGGGGATGTTGCATCTGTTGAAGCATCTCTGCGGGAAGTCATGCGCACTCTTTGTGACCAGATGGGATTCACTCCCGCTCCGGTCACCCGGTCATAGTTGAGGACGGCATGAACGTGATGACAGAGAACAACCATTTACAGCAAAGAGAAATTGAGCCTATCGAGGCTCTAAATAAGAAATTGATTTTGATTGGCCGGACAACAGCCGGCAAAACGACGTTGTGCCAATATATTTGCCGCGAGGAGATTAGGGATGCCAAGACTCAGGCGGTGCAGATTTTCAAGGACAGCCTGATCGATACACCTGGTGAATATCTGGAAATCCGGCATTACCGGGGGGCTTTGCATGTCACGTCGAGTGATGCCGATGTCATCGTCCTGGTCCAGGATCCTACCGAAGAGGGCACCATGTTCCCGCCTGCCTATGCCGGCAGTTTTGCCAAGCCCGCGGTAGGTGTGATCACCAAGCAGGACATGGCGACACCTGAGCAGATCGAACGGGCCCGGCAGCATTTGCTGGCGGCAGGCGCACAGAAGGTCTTTGTCACAAGCAGTGTCGACGGCACCGGATTCGAGGCACTGTACGACTATTTGAACCAGCAGTGAGGTCTGGCATGGAAAACAACAAATCCTTGCGTGTCCTGATCGCTGAAGACGAACCGATTACACGCATGGACCTCAAGGAAATGCTTGAGCATAGCGGCTACCAGGTCGTGGGCGAAGCTGGAGACGGTTTTGATGCGCTCGAGTTGTGCAAGACCGTCAAACCGGACTTGGTCCTGATGGACATCAAGATGCCACTGCTCGATGGCTTGTCCGCGGGCCGGATCGTCCTCGAGGAAAAGCTCTGTGATGCCGTGATCCTGCTCACCGCTTACAGCGAGAGGGGCTTCATCGATCAGGCCAAGGAGATCGGCATCAGCGGCTACCTGGTCAAGCCGGTCGATGAAAAAGCCCTGGTTCCGAGCATTGAGCTGGCCGTCGCCCGCAGTCTTGAGGTCAAGCGTCTGAAAAACGACATCGAGAAGGTCTCGGAGCGACTGGAAAACCGCAGCATCATCGAGAAGGCCAAGGGGATCCTGATGGTGCGCGAAAAAATGAATGAGCAGGATGCCTACGAATACATCCGCAAAATCAGCTGCGCCAAGAACATCTCCATGCGCCGGGTGGCCGAGATCATTCTGCTGCGCCCGGAAATCTCCAACCGCAACACCTGAGGACAATGAAACATGAACGAGATTGAACGCCTGTGCAAGCGCCACACAAGCCTCAATGATGATGACATCCGGATCATCATCGCCATGGCTGCTGTCCTGCAGCCGCTGGCCAATCTCGAGGACGCCGACGTTTTTGTTGACTGCCCGTCCGTGGACGAAGGGATCGCCATCGTCGTGGCCGAAGCCAAGCCGGACTATGTGCCTTCTTCTTACAAAAAAACAGTGGTCGGCTTGATGGCTCTGCAGGAAAACGAGCCGGCCGTGGCGCGTTCGCTCCGGCTCGGGGTTGCGACCAAGCAAATGAAGGCCATCACCCAGGAGAGCACGCACGTCATCCAGTCTGTCGAGCCGATCAAAAACGGTGAACGCGTGATCGGTGTCCTGATCCGCGAGAAGCGGGTCGATGAGCAGCGGGCCAATAATGAGCATTTGCATTTTTCCCAGCAAGGCTATGAGCGGATCGCCAATGCCCTGACCCATATGGCCAGCGAAAGCACCTGGCTGACTGAGTGTATTGACGAAGCCCTGGTCATGGTCAATCACAGTGGCATCGTAGCCTTTCGCAACACCCTGGCCCATGAACTGTTCCAGAAACTGGGCTACATCGAAGACATCCTGGGCCAGCGCTATGAGAACATCCGCCCGGTCGAACCGGAGCAGAACCGGGGTGAAAGCCGCTACACATTCGTCGAGACAACGGTCGGCAACCTGACCCTGGCGATCAAGCATGTGCGTCTAAATTCCCAGGACATCGCCTTTGTCGTGGTCATCCGTGACATTACCTGGAACAAACAGCAGGAAAAGGAACTGATCCTGAAGTCCGTCGCGATCAAGGAAATGCACCACCGGGTCAAAAACAACCTGCAGACGATCGCCAGCCTGCTGCGCCTGCAGGTGCGGCGAACAGAAAATGATGAAACCAGGGCCGTCCTGAGCGAGAGCATGAACCGCATCCTCTCGATTGCCGCGACGCACGAACTGCTGGCGCAAAGTGGTGTCGACCAGGTCAAGATCGGTGAAGTCCTGATGCACATCAAGAGCAGCACCGTGCGCTATTTTGCCCGGCCCCATTTCAATGTTTCAGTGATGGTCGAGGGCGATGATTTTTATGTCGACTCAGACATTGCGACGTCGATTGCCCTGATTATCAATGAATTGCTGCAGAACTCGCTGCAATACGCGTTTGAAGGCATGAATGAAGGTCTGGTCCGGATTGTCGTCAAGCTGGGAGACCTCTACTCGCAGATCGAGGTCATCGACAATGGCTGTGGCTTCGATGTCGCCAATATCCGCCAGAACCGGCTCGGGCTCAACATCGTCCAGACGCTGGTCAAGGACAAGCTCCGAGGTAACCTGGCCTTTGATTCGGGGCCAGGGGGAACGACCGTGACACTGGATTTCAAAAATCAGATCATGGACATCGTCGGTGTGCCGTAGCACCAGCGAGAAGGAACAACAACCAGGCGACGTGAGCCCGGCTGCAGGATGACACCTGCGCCGGGCTATTTTTATAAAAAGGGGGTGTGGATCATGCATGAGGTTATCCTGAGTGTCGGGATCGATATTGGCACGACCACCACCCAGCTGGTCTTCAGCCGCCTGACGATCGAAAACCTGGCCAGTAGCTACACCGTGCCCCGGATCACCATTGTCAACAAGGAAATTATCTATAAAAGCCCGATCTATTTCACGCCCCTGACATCGCCAGTCGAAATCGACGCCGATGCCGTCAAGAAAATTGTCGAACTGGAATATGCAGCAGCTGGCATGAAACCAGCAGAAGTCCAAACCGGTGCCGTGATCATCACCGGCGAAACAGCCCGCAAGCAGAATGCCAACCTGGTCCTCTCTGCCCTGAGCAAGATGGCTGGCGATTTTGTCGTCGCCACGGCCGGACCAGACCTTGAATCGGTGCTGTCAGCACGTGGTGCGGGAGCTGACTTGCTCTCATCTGAGCACAGGACGGCCGTGTCCAATCTTGATGTTGGCGGTGGCACAACCAATATCGCCGTCTTTGAGCGTGGAGGCCTCCGGGGGACCTGCTGCCTGGACATCGGTGGGCGCTTGGTCAAAATCAAAGACAACCGGATCGACTACATTTTCCCTGGCATCGCCCGTCTGGCAGCGAGGCATGGCCTGGAATTCCGCCTCGGCAGCCAGGCCGATTTGCACCAGCTGCGCCAGTTGTGCAGCCTGATGGCAGACCAGCTGGCCATGGCCTTGCACGTCCTGACAGCGGATGAAACTCATCCGCTGATGTACACCAACCAGGGCCACTCTTTGCCGGAGCAGCCTGTCATCCAGGCCGTCACTTATTCCGGCGGTGTTGCCGATTATGTTTACCAACAAGCCTCGGCTGACTGGTTTCGCTATGGCGATATCGGCATCCTGCTCGGTCAGGCGATCCAGGAGCAGCCTCAATTGTCCCGCCTCAAACGGTTCATTCCAGCCGAAACGATCCGGGCCACTGTCGTTGGCGCCGGATCCCACACGACCGAAATCAGTGGCAGCACCATCGCCTATGTCGAACATTGCCTGCCAATGAAAAACATTCCCATCCTCAAAATATCCGAAGCCGACGAGACCGATCTCAACCATCTGGCCGCGTCCATTGCCACTCAGCTGCCACTTTTCATGCCCGAAGGCAAGCCTGAGCCCGTCGCCATCGCTTTCACCGGACGAGGCCGGAGTCGTTTCTCCGAGATCCAGTCTCTCGCGAAAGCCATTATCCAGGGAGCCAAGGAGGTGATTGAGCATAGGCACCCATTGATCATCGTGGTGGAAAACGATATCGGCAAGGCACTCGGGCATGCGATCCGGGTTCTGCTGGAAAAGCCCAAGGACGTGATCTGCATCGACAGCATCCGGACTTTGAGCGGCGACTACATCGATATCGGATTGCCCATTGCTGACGGACGAGTCGTCCCGGTCGTGATCAAAACTCTGATTTTCAATACCTGACCCAAGATTCAACTGCCAAGGAAGAGAGGTGAACAACTTGATTCTGAAAACCAAGCTTTTCGGCCATATGTACGAGTTTCATTCACTCCGTGAAGTCATGGCCAAGGCCAACGAAGAAAAGTCTGGTGACAAATTGGCGGGTATCGCCGCCGATAGTGCCGAGGAACGGGTCGCCGCCAAGGTTGTCCTGTCCCACATCACCCTTGCTGACCTGCGCAACAACCCCGCTGTCCCCTACGAAGAGGACGAAGTCACCCGGGTCATCCAGGATGCCGTCAATGAGCCGATCTATAACGAGCTCAAAAACATGACGGTGGCGGAATTCCGCGAATGGCTCCTCGATATCAATACCACGGGTGACATGATCCGGCGGGCCTCGCGCGGCATCACCAGTGAGATTGTCGCTGCAGTTTGTAAACTGATGAGCAACCTCGACCTGATCTATGCAGCCAAGAAGATCCGCATCACGGCCCATGCCAATACGACCATCGGCAAACCGGGAACTTTCTCATCCCGCCTGCAACCCAACCACACAACCGATGATCTCAAGGGCATCATGGCCTCCGTCATGGAAGGTTTCAGCCTGGGCTGCGGGGATGCCGTGCTCGGCCTGAATCCCGTCGATGATTCCGTGGAAAATGTCGCCCGCATCCTCAAGGCGTTCGACGAATTCAAGAATAAATGGCAAATCCCGACTCAGATTTCTGTCCTGGCCCATGTCACGACCCAGATGGATGCCATCACCAAGATGGGCGCGCCGGCAGACCTGGTCTTCCAGTCGATCGCCGGCTCCCAGAAAGGCAACGATGCCTTTGGTGTGTCCGTGGCCATGATCGACGAAGCCCGGGCCTTGCTGTTGTCCCGGGGGACAGCAACAGGTCCTAACGTCAACTATTTTGAGACCGGCCAAGGAGCCGAATTGTCATCCGATGCCCATTTTGGCTGGGACCAGGTGACCATGGAAGCCCGCTGTTATGGCCTGGCCAAGCGCTACCAGCCATTTTTGGTCAACACGGTTGTCGGTTTCATCGGTCCGGAATACCTGTACGATTCCAAGCAAGTCATCCGGGCTGGCCTGGAAGACCATTTCATGGGCAAGCTGACTGGCATTCCGATGGGTTGCGACGCCTGTTACACCAACCACATGAAAGCCGACCAGAACGACATTGAAAACCTGGCCACCCTGCTGGTTGCAGCTGGCTGCAATTATGTCATGGGCGTGCCCCAGGGCGATGACTGCATGCTGATGTACCAGTGCACAAGCTATCACGATTCAGCCGCACTCAGGGAAACCTTCGGACTCAGGCCGGTTCACGAATTCGACCTCTGGCTGGAGAAGATGGGTTTCTCGGAAAATGGCAAGCTGACCCCATTGGCTGGCGACGCGTCGGTCTTCATGGCGAAGTAAGGAAGGAGGATCGGCTGAACATGGATGCTAAAGATTTAAGGCAAATCATCGAGCAGGTACTCTGCGAAATGAACATCACCGGCGATTCCAGCCAGACCGGCAGCCTGACCAGCGCCGTCCAGTCCGCCCTGGGCAAGACCGGCACGGTCATCGAAGAAGGCTTCATACCGGACGTAACGGAAGATGATATCAAGGCCCAGTACCTGGTGGAAAACCCCCGCTATGGCGATGCTTTTCTGGAGCTGAAACTCAGGGCCCCCTGCCGTCTGGGCATCGGCAAAGCAGGTGCGCGATACAAGACGCTGCCATTGCTGCAATTCCGGGCTGCTCACTCAGCGGCTCAGGATGCCTGCTTCCACGACATCGACCTGGACTTTGTCAAAGACAAGCTCGGCTTGTTCTATGTCCAGACACAGTGCGACAACAAGGACAACTACCTCACCCGCCCGGACCTCGGCCGCAAATTGACAGCCGAAGCCCAGAAAACCATCAAGGACAAATGCAAGAAGAACCCTACCGTCCAGCTGGTCGTTTCAGACGGCCTGTCCGGATCGGCAGTGGCAGCCAATGCAGCAGACCTGCTGCCGGCCATCGTCCAGGGGCTTGCCAGTTTCAAGATCGATGTCGGCACGACTTTCTTTGTCAAATACGGGCGTGTCGGTGTCATGGATGAAATCTCCGAGCTGCTCGGTGCCGATGTCACCTGTATCCTGATCGGCGAACGCCCCGGCTTGATCACGGCCGAATCGTTGTCGGCTTATTTTGCCTACAAGGCAACGGTGGGCATGCCGGAAGCCCGGCGCAATGTCGTCTCCAACATCCACAAGGCGGGAACCAGCCCAGCTGAGGCGGGCGCGCATATCGCCGAAATGATCAAGGTCATGCTGGAGAAAAAAGCCAGCGGCACCGATCTGAAATTTTAAGCAAGGGAGGATAGAACATGAAACGAGATCCAATCAAGGCCAATGTGCTCGCGACAAAAATCATCCCGAATGTCGATCCTGAGCTGGCCCAAAGCCTGAACCTCGGACCTAGTGACCGGTCCCTGGCCCTGATCACGTCAGACTGCGACGATGTGACCTACACTGCCCTGGACGAAGCTACCAAGGCTGCCGATGTCCGTGTCGTCTATGCCAAAAGCTTCTATGCCGGTGCCGCCAATGCCAGCACCAAGCTGGCCGGTGAAATCCTCGGCATCCTGGCTGGTCCCAACCCGGCCGAGGTCAAGAGCGGCCTGGCGGCGGCCATCGATGTGATCGAAAATGTGGCCCACTTCGTTTCGGCCAATGACGATGACACCATCCCCTATTATGCCCATTGCATTTCCCGCACCGGTTCCTACCTGTCAGCTGGTGCAGGCATCACGGAGGGCGAGGCCCTGGCCTACCTGATTGCCCCGCCACTTGAAGCCGTGTATGCGGTCGATGCCGCGATGAAAGCTGCGGATGTCAAGCTCTGCGTCCTCTATGCCCCGCCATCCGAAACCAACTTTGGTGGTGCCCTGCTGACCGGCAGCCAGTCAGCCTGCAAGGCTGCCTGTGAAGCATTCGCGGTGGCAGTCGAGTACGTCGCTGACAATCCCAAGGTCTGATCCATGAAAGCGTTAGGCCTGATCGAGGTCTATGGACTGGTCACTGCCATTGAGGCACTCGATGCAGCTGTCAAAGCCGCCAATGTCACCCCGCTCGGTGTCACCCAGGTCAAAGGTGGCCTGGTCTGTGTCCAGGTGACGGGTGATGTCGGGGCCACCCGGGCCTCGATCGATGCTGCTGCAGCTGCTGCAGCTAAGGTCGGCAAAGTGATCTCTGTCCACGTCATTCCGCGACCGGCTGAACCCATCGCCGACATGCTCGGGCCGCAGGGCCAGGGTCAGGGCCAAGGTGGCGGTAAAGGCCGCGGTAAGGGCCAAGGTCAGAAACCGGTTGAACAATTCCGCGAACCTGACGCAGACCGTGTACAGGTAGCCCTGGCCGTCGAGTCTGAACCTGAAGAAGCAGCCTCTGCTCCCGATCCAGCTGAGCAGGTCAAAGTTGCCCCAACGGACGACCTCGATCATCTGACAGTTGCCGAGTTAAGAAACCTGGCCCGTGAGATAGGCGTCACCACACTGTCGAAACGGGACATCCGGTTCGCCAAGAAAGAGGAACTGCTGGAGACCATCCGCCAGTTCCGTGAACAGGGGAGTTGATCTATGCAGCTCTACGACAAGGATCTACTGTCTGTCCAGGAAGTCCGTGAACTCGTCGCTGCGGCAAAGAAAGCACAGCAAGAACTCTCGGGCAAAACCCAGGCCGATGTCGACCGGATCTGCCGTTCGATTTCCACAGCAGGCGTCAGGAACGCCCGCCGCCTGGCAGAAATGGCCGTCGAGGAGACAGGTTTCGGCATCGTGGACGACAAAGTCATCAAGAACATTTTCGCGAGCCGCATGGTTTTCGACCGGGTCAAAGATATGAAAACCATCGGTGAGATCTCACGCGACGACACTCTGGGAGTGCGCTCATTTGCGATCCCGGTCGGTGTGGTCGCCGGACTGATCCCCTCCACCAATCCTACTTCGACCGCGCTGTTCAAAGCCATCATCGCCATCAAAGCCGGTAATGCCATCGTTTTTTCGCCCCATCCGAATGCCCAGCGCTGCATCCTGCAGACGGTCAAAGTCATCCGGCAGGCGATTATCGAAGCTGGTGGCAATGAGGACCTGGTCGGCTGCATCACCATCCCCACCATCCAGGCAACGGACAATCTGATGCGCCATCCCGACACAGCGATGATCCTGGCCACGGGCGGTGCAGCCATGGTCCGGGCAGCCTATTCCTCGGGCACACCGGCGATCGGTGTCGGTCCCGGCAATGGTCCGGCTTTCATCGAACGCACGGCAGACCTCAAAAAAGCCGTGCGCCAGATCCTCGAGTCGAAGACATTTGACAACGGCACAGTCTGTGCCTCGGAACAATCCGTCATCTGCGAAACGGACATGAAAGATGCCGTCAAAGCGGAACTGGTCCGCCAGGGAGCCTATTTCCTGACCACGGACCAGGCGAAGAAACTGGGCAAGTTCATCTTGCGCGGCGACGGGACCATGAATCCCCAGGTTGTCGGGCGTAGTGTCCAGGTCATCGCCCGCCTGGCGGAAATCGATGTCCCCGCCGAGGCCAGAGTCCTGATTGCCGAGGAAGACGGTGTCGGCCGCGGCCATCCCTATTCCAATGAAAAACTGGCCCCGATCCTCGCCTTCTACTGCGAGGACACTTACCAGAAAGTCTGCGAACGCTGCCAGGAGATCCTGCGCTACGAAGGAGCTGGCCATACTTTCATCATCCACACCCAGGACACGGCCATGGTCGACTACTTCGCCAAAAGCATTCCAGTCTCCCGGATTGTCGTCAATTCGCCCGGAGCCCTGGGTGGCATTGGCGGCACCACCGGACTCTTCCCTTCCCTCACCCTGGGCTGTGGTGCCATTGGCGGCAGCGCAACTTCAGACAATGTCGGACCGATGAACCTCTTGAATCTCCGCCATGTCGCCTGCGGCATCCGGGAACTCGACGAAATCCGTGCCGGCGTCCCCGACTGTCCAGAAGGCATCTGCCGGACTGACGTCTACCCGGCCATCGATGTCGATGCCGTGGTCCGCAAAGTGATTGAGCGACTGCAACTGGCCTGAGTCGGACATCTGTCCCATCCTGATCAAACGTGTCGTATTCAAAACGAGCGGCATTGACCGCAAAAAACCAAGGAGGCAATTATTATGGCAACTCTGCAAGCTCTCGGCATGATCGAAACCAAAGGTCTCGTCGCTTCCATCGAAGCCGCTGACGCCATGGTCAAGG
>SABL01000050.1 GCA_009928985.1 Clostridia bacterium | reverse complement strand
ATGATGCGGGTCATCTCATCGCCGTCCATCTCAACGAGCGGCGTTTTCATGGCAATCTTGGTCATAGGCACCTCCGCGGCCAGCCTCTATCGGCTATAAAATACGGCCCTCATTATACGGAACGAAAGATTCCAGAGTCAATCGACCAGGTTACGAAACAGATCGGTTTCGCAAACGATTGAAAGGAGTTTTTTGAACGTTTCCGGACCAGATCAGGCGGATTTAGCTGCCGATGCAGCGGTCACCAGGAGCATTTCCAGAGCAGTCCGCTCGGGCAGCTGGCCGGTTTTGACGGCCAGATCCGTTTCAAAACACAGGCCATAGATCTGCTCCATCTGCTCGATCGGCATCAGCTTGGCTTGCTGCAAGAGTCGGTTGGCGACAAAAGGCATGACTTTCAGCTCGCGCACCAGCGCATCCGACCGGCCGAGGTCCTTGGCACAGATCAGTTGGCGGAAATGGCGGGCCAGCATGAACGAAATCAACTGCACCGGTTCTTTCTGGCCCAGTAGCAAGTCAAGAAGTTCCAGGGCCCGGGACGTCTGGCCGCGGGAAATCGCATCGGTCATGTCAAAAATATTGCCGCGCAAATCCGGCAAAGACAGTTGCTCCACCAGGGCCCGGTCAATGTGTTTGAGACCCGCATACGAAAGGTAGAGGAAAATCTTGTTCATTTCCTGCCACAGGACCTGCATGCTATTGTCACAGCGGTCCACAAGGCTCTCTGCCGCCAGAGCCTCGATCGCAAAACCGCGTTGGCGGGCCTCGACTTCGACCCACTGGCGCAAAAGAGCCGGCTGTTCCTGGCCGATCTCAGCCAGTACGCCCTTTTTCTCGATCACCTGGATCAGGGCTTTCTGGCGCCGGTCAACCTTTTCCTCGACAAAAACGAGGCAGACGGAATCAGGCAGCTGTTCGATGAGCTGGATCAGTTCCTGCTGGCGTCCTTTGGTCGCTTTGGCATCTGCGGTCGCACCGTCCGACTCCGGTTCTGCCGTGTCGCTGGACTTTTTCTCGGCAGCGGCAAAATACCCACAGCCACGGATTACGATCATTTTGCAGCGTGACAGGAACGGCGGTGTCATCAGTTCGGATCTCAGGCGGTCCAGCGACAGCCGGCTGGCCGCAGTGCCGCTGAAAGTCACCGAATCAAAGGATTCGGACCCGGGCGTGAGGATCAGCTCGCGGATGCTGCCGACCAGTTTATCGATCAGGAAAGATTCCTCCCCGTAGAGGACATACAGCGCGCGGTTTTCTCCCTTGCGCAGTTCTGCCTTGAGTTCCTTGTACCCGATGCGGTTCGTATCTCCAGCTTTAGCCATGGTCTTCCTTCCGATAGGTTTGTGCGTATAGCCTACCCTGGCGCTGTTCGACCAGGATCGCACCCTGCCTGTCTGTGCGCAGATACGGGATGGCGGAGTCAGTTAGTCGTGCCAGCAGTTCTGGTGCCGGGTGACCGTAGTTATTGGGTCCGACACTGATGATCGCCAGGTCCGGCTGGACTTGGCCGAGAAACGTGGCCAAGGTAGTCGTCCGCGATCCGTGATGGGCAACTTTCAAGATCTCATTATCGACGATCCGGGGATCGGTTAGCAAGGCTTGTTCGACCACTGGTGTGGAATCGGACATAAGCAGCAGGGAATGGCCGCTCAAATCGAGGCGAAAATGCAAGGCACGTTCATTGAGATCGTCGGTGTCAGTTGCCATGGGAACCAGATCGGCTGATGCCAGCACCTGAAGTTGGTCTGTCTGATTGAGCACCAGTGATTGTCGTGCACTCAAAGTCGTCCATGGAACCCCCTGCATTTCGGCCTGTGCGATCAATTTATTTGTTAGGTTGTCCTGACCTCCGATTGTCTTGTTTTCAGAAATTTCCAATTCAGACACCACCAAACGCCTGATTCGTCCGGTTGTCAGCAATTCCCCGGCACCTCCGGCATGATCGAGGTGACCATGGGTCAAAACCAGCGCATCGAGCTGGCGGATCCCCAGGGCATCCAATGCGGGCAATAGCACCTGCCAGCCCGTGCCCGGTTTACCGGTATCGATCAGGATATCCTGGCCAGTGCGGGTGCGAATCAACGTGGCATCACCCTGGCCAACAGAAAAGAACCAGACCTGATCCGAGGCCAGTAAGAGTGGTTTGACCGTAAAGAGGACCAGTCCGAGAGCCATGACGCTGAAGGCCAGTCGCTGACACCGCTTTTTACTCCGCTGGCTCAGTCGAATCACAGCTGGCACAAACAGCCCCAACATTCCTGTCACCAGGAGCACGTTCAACCAAGCCACGGGCCAACGCCCCCACTGGAGCCTGGCAAAGAAACGAGCGATAGCAGATAAACTGTCCAGGGCAATCGCCACCGGCCGACCCGGAACGGCCAGAAAATCAGACAACACCAGATCGTTGGCTAAAGAAACGCCTGGCAGCAAATTGACCCCTGCCAGCAGCACCCCTATCCCTGCACCAGCCAGCAAAACAAGCAGACTCACCACAGTCAGCCATTCCACCAGGAACAACGCCGGCACATTGGCGATGAGTCCGATGAACGTTAGCTGGTGCGACAAGATCGCAGCCACCGGCAGGACCAGAATCTGGACAGCCAGATTGGTTCCGGCAAATTCCAGCCACCCAGGCGGGACATGCGGCCAACGGACAGCCAGATGATACGCCAAGGCTGGTCCGCCAGCTAAAAGGCCGATCGTCGCCAGGGCACTGAGCCAGAAACTATAGCTGACCAGGGCGAACGGCTGGACTAGACCAAAGACCAGCACCGCCAGTCCCAGAGCATTTAATGGATCGGAACGGCGATGGAACAGACGGCCAGCCAGAAACAGCGCCGACACCACTATCGCCCGGCTGACGCTGACCTGCCAGCCAGTCAGAAAGCCGAACCCAACCAGAGCCAGCAACAGGAAAATCTGGCGCCAGATCCGCCGGATCTTCAGCCGCCGCACCAGCCCTGTCAGAGGTGTCAGCCAGAAAGCAATGTTTGCCCCCGATACTGCGGTCAAATGGGATAGTCCGGCCTGGCGAAAATCATAGGTCTGGGCCTTGTCCATGCGCTCACTGGCCCCAATCAAAAGCCCTGCGAGCAAAGCTGATCGCTCTCCCCCGACCATCCGGACCAGGGCAGTCTCCAAAGCCTGGCGCAACATCTCTGCCCAGTGCACCAGCCTGGATACACGCCCAGCCTGAAGCACAACCACCTCCCCACGGGCGATATCGATCTCTTGCAGAATCCCCTGGCGCCTGAGCCAGTCCCTGCGGTCAAAGCCACCCGGATTGGCAGCTCCGGCAGGTCGCTCGAGATAACCCGTCACATTCAAACGTGCCTGCGGCTGGATGTGAATGCCAGATCCGGACAGCGCCAACTGCACACCCTGTGAATCAGAAACCACAGCAGTCACCCAATCCGAGCCTGTCTGGCCGCCACTGATGATCCGCTCCACCGTCACTTCGCCGGACCACAAGCCAGAGGGATGGTCACGTCGATACTGTTCCGCAAGCCAGAAAGGCCAACCCAGGCGTATTCCCCCGAGGATGAAAAAGATGAGCAAGAGCCAAAATTGCCAGCGTTGCGCAGACTCAATCAACAACCCGCCTCTGTTTCGCCAGATCAGAATCACACCCGAGGCAATCATGATCATCAGCCAGATCAAGCGCCCCACGGGATGCATCGCCAACAACCCACCCATCAGCACGGCCAGAGCCAAAGGCAGAGCTGGCCTAAGCCAAAGCTGTGCCCAGCGGATACCCGTTTCCGCGCATACCCAGGGCCACAGCTCCCCAGCTGCCTCTACCAGCCACAGCCGCCATCCACCATGAGCAGGCTGAGGCCGGAAAATCCAGTCCCGTTTCATCCCCCTCCCCCCTTCAGCCAGTCGAATCATCCGGGCAACGTTCAGAAAAAAAGCGATCCCGCAGCTCTCAGACTGCCGGATCACTTCGCAAGATCACAGCCCTATTCGAGCGACAAAAATCGCGAAATTGCGACAAGGCTTTTGGGAAACCCTTCTCAATCCAGGCTTTGCGCCGTTTCGCCGACGACAGAGGCCATCAGATCAGTAAGAACTCGTAGAAATCAACCTACTGTTCAGCGCCAGATAAATTCGCTACAATGGCCACATGCGTGCGAAAATCAAACCATTCAGCATCCTGTTTGTATTTGCCATCCTGCTGCTGACAGGACTTTTAAGTTACCAGGATTATGGGATCTCAACCGATGAAGAGGCGTGTCATTACCGTGCTGTGGTCACGGCCAAATACGTCGCCGACACGGTTGGCCTGAATGCCACTTTCCCCGACAACATTCCAGCCATGGCAGATTATTCAGACCGGGACCACGGCGTCCTGTTCGATCTGGCCGCCTACGCGCTGGAAAGACAGCTTGGCCTGCAGGATTCGCGTCAGATCTTCATTTTCAAGCACCTGCTGACGTATCTTGTCTTCTTTGCCGGTCTGATTGCCTTTTACCAGCTGGTCACACGACGATTGCGAGACTGGCGCTGGGGCTTGCTCGGTGCGGTCATGCTGTTTTTATCGCCGCGCCTGTTTGCCGACGCCTTCTACAATGCCAAAGACCTGGTCTTCATGGTGACCTATCTGATGGCCATGAACACAGCGAGTTCTCTGTTCGAAAAGCCCACGCTGGGGCGCACACTGATCCATGGCCTGGCCACGGCAGTGGCCATTGCCACCCGTGTCATGGGCATCGTCCTGGTCCCGGCAACGATCTTTTTTCTCCTCCTGCCGCAGAAAAGAATCTACATCGCACCCGAACCTTGGTCCAGGCGAGCGGTTCGAATCGCAGCCTATCTGACAGCCACCCTGGCGTTGACCGTCTTGTTCTGGCCGATGCTCTGGAGCAGTCCCCTCGAGAATTTCGCCGCAGCCTTCCAGAGCCTGTCCCGGTTTGAGCGCTGGTCCAAGGAAGTCCTGCTGATGGGCCGATCCTTCCTGTCCACCGATTTGCCCTGGTATTTCTCCCTGGTCTGGATCACCCTCACAACGCCGCTTGTGTATCTGGGACTGTTCCTGGTCGGCGTGGCTGATTGGCTCCACCGGGTACTCGTCCAGCAAAAACTGCGGTTCTGGCATCAGTCCGATACTCTTGCAGACACTTTTTTCCAGGCGCTGTTCTGGGGGCCTCTGGTCAGCGTCGTGATCTTCAACTCCGTCCTGTATGATGGCTGGCGCCAGCTCTACTTCATCTACCCGGCCTTTCTGATCTGCGCTCTGACCGGGCTCCACATGCTCTTCCACTTGCTCAAAGAAAAAAAGCGCATCTGGGCTTTCCTGCTCACAGTGATCGTCACAATAAGCCTCGGATCGACAGCGGTCTGGATGGTCCGGGCTCATCCGTTGCAAAATGTCTATTTCAACAGCCTCGCCAGCAGCAACTGGCGCAGCCAGTACGACCTCGACTACTGGGGACTGGCCAACCGGGCCGCCCTGGAAGCCATTGTTGCCGCAGACCCCAGCGAAAAAATCCTGATCGCAGAAATCAGTGCCGCCAGCGTTTCGGAGAGTTTTCGCATCCTCGAACCACAGGACAGAACCCGCCTGAGCATGATGGATCCCTCCTCCAGCATGGCTGCTGCCACCCCGGATCAGCCGATCTATGTCTTCAATAATTACAAACGGCAAAAAGACCCGGACATCCTAGACCGCGACCCTGCCTACACCCGCTTCTATGAAAAAAAGGTCGCTGGCGAAACCATCCTGACCGTCTATCAATGGGTCGGACCCAGCAATGAGGTTAAATAAATGAACGCACTTTCAGTGGTTGTCCCCCTGTACAATGAGCAGGACAATGTGATGGAGCTGCATCAGGAAATCGTCAAGGCCCTGAGCGGCAGATGCGAATTCGAGATCATCTTTGTCGATGATGGCAGCACGGACCAGACCGCCCAGGTCGCACGCGCCCTGAAACCCCTGAAATACATCCAGCTGCGGCGAAATTACGGCCAGACATCGGCCATGGATGCCGGCATCAAGGCCGCCCGGCACCCCTACATTGCCACCCTGGATGGCGACCTGCAGAACGACCCGGCTGACATCCTCAGACTGATGGACTACCTGGTGGCCAACGATCTGGACATCGTTTCCGGCTGGCGTAAAAAGCGGCACGACAGCCTGGCGAAAAAATTCGTCTCGCGCGGTGCCAATCTGCTGCGCAGCATTCTGGTCAAGGACAACATCCATGACAGCGGCTGCACCTTGAAACTCTATAAAAAAGAATGCTTCTCAACCGTCACCCTCTATGGCGAAATGCACCGCTTCATTCCGGCCATCTTGAAAATCAAGGGGTTCAAAGTGGGTGAGGTCGAAGTCAATCACCGGCCTCGGACACACGGAGTGACCAAATACAACTGGAAACGGACCGTCAAGGGTTTTCTCGACATGATTTCGGTCTGGTTCTGGAACAAATACGCCGTCCGCCCCCTCCATTTGCTGGGCGGTTTCGGCCTCGTCTCCCTTGCTCTGGGATTTGGCTTTGGCCTCTGGACGGTCTTGCTTGCCATCCAGGGGATGGACCTGTCCAACAGCATGCAGCCCTTTATGGCGCTGTTTTTCATCGGCCTGGGCTTCTTGTTCCTGATGATTGGCCTGATTGCCGACATGATGACCAAGATCTACTATGGGCTGAAAATCGAAACTCCCTACAATATTCGCCAAGTCCTTGATTCCGAAGACATGCAGGATGACCAAACCATAAACACAGGGAGTCCAGAATGACTGCCACGAAGAATCCTGAATCAAAGCAGACTGTCCTGCACTGGATCTTGTCGTTCTATACCAGACACAAACAAGAGCTCTTAAGCTATCTGGTTTTTGGTCTGTTGACAACCGTCGTCAATGTTGGTGTTTTCAACCTGCTCTTTGTGCTGAATGTAAAGTACCAGCTCGCCAATCTTGCCGCCCTGATCCTGGCGAAATTATTCGCCTATTTCACCAACAAGCATTTCGTCTTTAAAACCAAAACCAGGCAGGGCTTCGATTCGATCCGTGAATTCATCCGCTTCGTCTTTGCCCGTGGTTTTACGGGCGTAGTCGATTATTTCGGCCTGATCTTTCTGGTCGAGGTCTTGTCATTCAGTCCCGTTTACAGCAAATATGGTCTGCAGGTCGTGGTGATTGTCCTGAACTATGTTTTGGGCAAGAAGCTTGTTTTCACCAGCAAGTAACCCTGCTCAATCCAAGCTTTGCGCCGTTTCGCCGACAACAGAGGCCACCAGATCACGCAGCTCGCTGAGGCCAGTCCGGTTCAGCGCGGAGAAGGCGATGAGATTGACATCTTCTTCCAGATCAAGCCATTGGGTCATGATCTGGACCTGCTGGCTGATCTGCTGGCGTGACAGTTTGTCACACTTGGTCAGGATCACGCGGTAGGGTACGTCATTGGCTTCGAGCCAGGCAATCATCTGGACATCGAGGCCGGACGGCTCGTGACGGATGTCGAGCAAATGCAAAACCAGGGCAATCGGCCGCTCACCGGTCAGATAGGTGTCGACCAGTGAGGAGAAATCCGTCTTCTTGTGGTGGCCGGTCTTGGTGAACCCATAGCCTGGCAGGTCGGTCAGGTAGAGCTTGTCCTCAACGTTGAAATAGACCACCAGTTTCGTCTTGCCTGGTGTCGAGCTGACCCGGGCCAGCTGCTTCTGACCGGCGATCGTGTTGATCAGGGAGGATTTGCCGACATTGGAGCGCCCGGAGAGGACGACCTCCGGCAGACCATCCATCGGGCACTGGCCGAGATTGGCTGCGACGCCCGTGAAGCGCGTTTTGCGAAAATTGAGTGGCATGGTAACTCCATTCGGTAAAAAGCCAGTCTTTCGGCCTCTTTCACATGTTTATTTTTCCGACCTGCACAATGGGGTGCGAGTTCCCGCGGCAAGTAAAATCGATTATAATGATTGCGTCCAATGATGTAAACGTGCTGGAGGCGTCTTGATGACCGTGCCGAAACCGGCTGACGACCGTAATTACTATATCTATCACCAGTATGGCGATAACCCGATGCATCCGATTGGCCCAATAGGCCTGATCACGCACAACGTTGACCCCGAACTGGCAGATTCCGTCAATTATTTCCTGAGAAATCGCCGCACCATCTATGTCGGCCGCCACCCTGACCTGGGCAAAGAGCCCGGATTCATGCGTTCCGATTATCGAATCCCGGTGTTGACTCCGCGCTTTACCTCCGGCGAAGGCAAAGCCCTGATCCAGCAGTCGGTCCGCGGCCATGACCTTTTCATCATCACTGACGTGATGAATTACGCTGCCACCTACCCCTGGCGCCACAAGGCCAATGAAATGACGCCAGACGAGCATTTCCAGGACTTGGTCCGCATCATTCTCGCCGCCAGTGGCAAAGCGCGCCGGATCAATGTCATCATGCCTTACCTTTACGAAGGCCGCCAGGACCGCCGCAGCAACCGTGAATCGCTCGATTGCGCCCATATCCTCAAACAACTGTTTTCGATGGGCATCACCAACCTTCTGACCTTTGAAGCCCACGACAGCCGCGTTGACAATGCTGTCCCCGGTCATGGCTTTGAAAACCTCTCCACCGCCTACCAGCTGATCGAAGCCATGCTCCACCGCGTGCCTGACCTGCGTCTCGACGGGGATCATTTCATGGTTGTCTCACCCGATGAGAACACCATCAGCCGCTCGATCTATTATGCCTCGATGCTCGAGGTCCCGCTCGGCATTTTCTATCGCCAGACCGATTATTCCAAGCCAGTCGAAGGCGGCTACCAGACCGTCGGCCTGCGCTTTTTGGGTGAAGATGTCGCTGGCCGCGACATCCTCCTGATCGACGACATGATCGTCACTGGCAACTCGATGATCCGCACCGCCCGCGACCTGAAAAAACGTGGTGCCAGGCGGATTTTTGCTGCCTCGGCATTTGCCCAGTTCACCGACGGCATCGAGGCCATGAACCAGGCCCATGCCCAAGGTCTGATCGACAAAGTCTTCGCCACCAACCTGATCTACCGCAGCGAAGAATTGCGCGACGCCCCCTGGTTTGTCGATGTCAATATCTCCCGCTTCATTGCACTTCTGATCGATGCGATCAACCACGACGCCTCCCTCTCGCGCTTGATGAGCCCGACCGAGAAAATTTCCAAGCTGCTGGAATTCTATAAACGCAGAAACACCCCCAAGGATGAAAGGCAGGAAACCTGATGCTGCAGCCCCGCGATACGGACGATTTCAGTTACAACATCTACAACCAGTACGGCAACAACATGATGGCCCCGGTCGGACCGGTCGGCATCATCCCCTTGACCGGTAGTGCCGTCTTTGCCGACAGTGTCAATTATTATCTCGGACGCCGGCGCACCGAGTACCTGGAACAGCTACCCGACCTGGGCGCGACCAATCCGGGGTTCATCCGCCACGACTACCGCATCCCGGTCAACACCTTTCGTTTTTCCTCCGGCGAAGGCAAAGCTGTCATCGGCAATACGGTCCGCGGCCACGACCTGTTCATTCTGGTCGATGTCATGAACTTTTCCTGTACCTACAAAATGCACGGCCTGATCAACCACATGAGCCCGGACGACCATTACCAGGATCTCAAGCGCACCATCCTGGCGATCAGCGGCAAAGCCCGGCGCATCAACGTGATCATGCCCTTCCTCTATGAGAGCCGCCAGCACAAGCGCAATTCCCGCGAATCACTCGACTGTGCCTACATGCTCGAGGAACTCTACAGCCTGGGGGTCGAAAACATCATCACTTTCGATGCTCACGACGACCGCGTTGCCAATGCCATTCCGACCAGCGGCTTTGAAAGCATCCCTTCGGCTTACCAGATCATCAAGTCCCTGGTCAACACGACCCCCGACCTGCACATCTGTGGCGACACCATGATGGTGGTCAGCCCGGACGAAGGCGGCATCTCGCGCGCCATGTACTATGCCTCGATGCTCGGTGTACCCCTGGGGACCTTCTACAAGCGCCGCGACTACACCCAGGTCGTCAATGGCCGCAATCCGATCATCGCCCACGAATTCCTCGGCGACACGGTCGAAGGCATGGACATCATCGTCGTCGACGACATGATCTCCTCTGGTGATTCAATGCTCGACATCGCCCGCGAACTCAAATCGAGAAAAGCCAACCGCATCTTCTGTGCCACCACTTTCGGCCTCTTCACCGACGGCCTCGAGCACTTCAACCAGGCCTATGAGCAAGGCCTGATCACCAAGGTCTTCGCCACCAACCTGATCTACCGCCGGCCTGAGCTCCTCGCTGCACCCTGGTTCCAGGACGTCAACATGGCGAAGTTCACCGCGCTGCTGATCGACGCGATCAATCACGACGCCTCCCTGTCCAAGCTTGTAGATCCGACCGAAAAGATCCGCAAGCTGCTCGACAACGTCCCCTATTGCGACATTAACTGAGTCGGCCAGCGCACAGCATGTTCGGCCGCAAACAGCCTGAAAAAAAGCCCCTGGTGGTCTATACCGCTATTTTTGGTGGCTATGACCAGCTCCAGGAACCTGTTTTTCGCAGCCAAACCTGCGATTACATCTGTTTCACCGACGATCCAAACCTGCGGTCTGATTTCTGGACGATCCGGGTAATCGAGGACGACAAGCTCTCCCCTGCCCGTCTCTCGCGCCGGCCCAAGATCCTGCCCCATCTTTACCTGCAGGACTATGCGGCCAGCCTGTATGTCGATGGCAATCTGCTGCTCATCGGTGATGTCCACACCTACATCCGCACCTATGCCCGGACCAGCCCGATGCTCTGTGTCAAGCACGGCGAACGTGACTGCGTCTACCAGGAGTACCAGGCCTGCAGCGAGAGCCAGCGCGACGATCTGACCGTCATGCAAAGCCAGATCGAACGCTACCAGCGCGAAGGCATGCCCCCTGACCTCGGCCTGATCGTCGGCAGCTTCATCTACCGCCGCCATCACGACCCGGCCGTCATCCGCGTCATGAACCGCTGGTGGGATGAATTCACCCACAACAGCCAGCGCGACCAGCTCAGCTTCACCTACAGCTGCTGGAAAGAGCGTTTCCACTACGACCTGTATTACGCCAACAATTGGAGCAATGACTATTTCCTCTGGCTCCCCCACCGGATCCAGGGCAATACGATCAATCTCCAGTACCACCGCGAGCAGCTGAGCAGCCCGAAAGTACGCCGCTCAACAATGGAAAAAGCCGCTGCTCAGCGGACGATCTCTGACCGGGCCCGGATGCCAGCCAAGTTCTATATCAATTTCGGCCAGGGCCTCTCGGAGAGCACTGTGATCTACATCGCGCCGAGCCTGGACGGCAGGAAGGCCACCTATCACTTGGTGATTCCGCAAGGAACCCAGGCCGTCCGCTTCGATCCGATCGAAGGTTCTCAAGTCACGATCCGTGAACTGCAAGTCATACTGGATGGGCAGGTGCTGAATATCCTGCCCGCCAACGGCGAGCGTAAAGACGGCATCGACTGGTTCGAAACCACCGATCCGCAGTATGAGATCGCTGTGCCGGATGTGGGGAAAATCCTGATGATCGAGCTGGAGATGCAGGTTAAATAACTGCGGAAATTTCCGCAATCAGTGCTGCCCTTCTTGAGAAACTGACGCCATAACCTGCCTGATCTTGGTCGGGTCGCCCCAGATGGCCGGCGAATCATAGGGCCGGTCTGGGAAGGCCCCGTAAGCCAGCTCGATCGTGTACCCGTTTTCAGCGATAAATGCCTCAACTTTGTCCTTCAGGCGCACCGGCTGACCCGAGCAACATTCGATGATGCCCTGGACCTCGGTCTGCTGGACCACCGCCGCAATTTGCCGCGCCAATTCATCAATCGTCTGGAAATCGTACTGATTCAGGCCGCTGGTGAACGGGAAAGAACGATCCCCGCGCGCCGCCGCTTCGGATAGTTTCGTGAACACCGAATGGTTCTTGAGGTCATCCCCATAGAGATAATAGGCGCGCAGCCACTGGATGACCGCGCCGAATTCTTTGCCCAGCAGCAGGCAAACCTGGCGCAGGGTATTCTTTCCGATGCCATAGTAGGACGATGGATTGCAAGGCGTCTGCTCCGAAATCATGCCCTCGTGGTAACCGACCTCATGCATCGAACCCATCACAGCCAGCTGCTTGAGGCCACCGGCCAGCAGGGTGCGGATGAATGTGAAATGCTGCGGGATCGACTGGATGTGGTATTCGCTGCGGTGATTGAAGCCATCGCGCCAGGCGAGGTGGATGCAGACATCCGGTGAACCCAGTCTGGTATACAAATCCGGGTCGCCACTGAAAACATCGACAGACAGGAACTCTGCCCGTGGATCGATGCCCGTATTGGCCAGATCAGCCGCGATGACCTGGGTGTCTGGCTGCTCCAGCAAATGTGCGACCACATGTTGTCCGATATAGCCGTTCGCGCCCGTGACCAGGAATTTGGTTTTCGCCATTGCTTCCCCTTAATGGTTGGAATGGTAACTGGCAGAATACGCCCAGGCAATCAGCCTGGCGATCCAGTTGGGCCACAACCGTTGCAGTACTTTCAGGTCCTCATTATACCGTTTTCCGCCCTGGATGCCAAAGGACGTCTGAGTTGCCTGGTGAATGCGATGATCGAGGATCGGACGGCGGATGTAGCTGAAAGCACCTTCAAGATCGCACAAACGCAGCCAGGCATCCCAGTCGAGGGCAATGGCATAATTTTCATCAAACAATGAATGGTCTTTGATCTGGGCCAGATGGTACGTCACCGCAGGCGAACAGATTGGATCCCCCAAGCGCAGGATCAGGCGGCGCCAGAACCGGCTGCGGAACGTCGATTTGATGTAGAACGGCCATAACAGAAGGATTTTGACCAGAAGCGTCGCATTCAGCGGCCGTTTCTGAGTCTCTTCATCGATTTCATTGTAATGGCTGAAGCAAATCAGAAGATCCGGATTTTTCTCCAGGCATTGGACTACCGTCGAAGAAAAATCAGGGTGATAAAGATCATCCTGGTCAGCCAGAGTAGCCAAAGGCGTCTGGGCACAGGAAATGGCAAAAGACCAGTCACCGGCGATGTTCCGATGATCCGGGTTGGTATACACAGGTAGATTGTATTTTTGGCCCAGGCCGAGGATGCGCTCATTCGGGGTTGACGTGGCGATGCACACGGAGCTGGGAATCGTTTGGTTGAGACATGATTCAATTGTCGTTTCCAGATAAGGGGCACTTTTATAGGCCATGATGACAAACGTGTGTTGGTCGCGATAATCCATTGTTTACTCCCAGTTCATTCGTCCGCTTATTTTCGAAAACACGCTCAGAAATGTCAAGACTTCACTCAATCTGACTGCTCTGAACCATATAAAAAATCCAACCAGCCAGTAAAACCAGCAACAACTCTATGCCGACCAGACGAAAAAAGGACTGGTAATTCGCTTTGAAAAGCAGTGCTTCGATCGAGACGACTAGAGAAGCCCCTGTCACAGCCAGGATAACCCGGCCTCCATAGAGGCCTGTCAGTCCAGCCCAGACAGCCAGAAACAAAGAACCATGGTTGTGTCTGGAACTTGATCTTGATCGCTTTCCCGAAGTACCCGTGCGATTGGAACTGGTTTTACCCGAGCTTTTTGCTGCTGTCGAACGTGTAGCCATGAACCCTTCCTTCCCTTTGCTATCCATACCCGTCCAGTGTACACTGTACGGTACCAATCGAAAAGAGAGAACGCCTATGCCCTTGGATGGGATTTCGGCCAAATGTCTGGCCATTGAACTCAATCAACAACTTAAAGAAGCACGGGTTGACCGGATCTACCAGCCGGACCGCACGGATATCCTGATCCTGTTCCGGGCCGGACGTGAAAACCTGCGCCTGGTCCTCTCTGCCAATCCTGCGGCCCCCAGGATCCACCTGACCACGGAAGCGCGGGAGAATCCATCCGAGCCGCCGATGTTCTGCATGCTGCTGCGAAAGCACCTGCTCGGCGCGCGGGTCCTGTCGGTTGAAACACCGGGCTACGAGCGCATCTTCATCATCCGGCTTACCACCCAGAATGAACTCGGCGACACCCTGGAGAAGAAACTGGTGGTTGAAATCATGGGCCGCCACAGCAACATCATCCTCCTGAACCAGGACAACCGGATCCATGACGCGATCCTGCACATCGACCAGTCGATCAGCCGCCTGCGCGAAATCATGCCAGCACGCACCTATGATCTACCCCAAAACCAGAATAAACCAGCTCCAGACCAGGTCCTCCAGGCCATCCGGAATGGATTGCCATACATCTCTCCGGAAGCGCAAAGCAAGGCCGTAGACAAGGCTTTACTTGAGAGCATCCAGGGCTTTTCGCCGCAACTCTGCCAGGCAGTCGCCGCGGCGGCGGGAATCGATCCGCGCTCAAGATACGATCAACTGACGACTCCGGTGCAGACCGACTTAGCCATTCAGCTGCAGCGCATGCTCGAGACCATCTTGGCTCAGGACTATCATCCGTCGACCTTCTACCTCGATGCCCGGGATACCATCCCCTTTGACTTTCACGCCCTGGCCCTGCCCAATCTGGCCCATCCACGGCCAGAAGCCTCACTCTCAGCGGCCATGGATCGCTTCTACCTCGAGCGCAACCGCCAGAATCGCCTGGTCCAGCAAAAGCAGTCCCTGCAGAAGCGCGTCGAAACCGAGCTGGAAAACGCAGCCCGTAAATTGCAGCTGCACCAGGATGAGCTCACCGAGGGGGAGAAGCGCGACTTCTACCGCACCTGTGGTGAATTGCTGGCGGCCCAGCAGCACTTGATCCAGGACGGCCTGAACTTCGTCGACGTGCAGAACTACTACGATCCCGAACTCGGCATGATCCGAATCGACCTGCAGCCAGCACTCTCTCCGGGCCAGAATGTCCAGCGCTTTTTCAAGCTTTACCAGAAAGCCCGTGGCAAATTCGAGACCAATACCCGGCTGGTTCAGGAAGACCTGGCCGATCTGGAATGGCTCGGTAGCCTCAAAAGCGCCGTGCAGCAGGCCAGCGACGAAGCGGACATCCAGGCCATCCGTGAAGAAATTGCCGCC
Organism: Clostridia bacterium; assembly: GCA_009928985.1. Lineage (GTDB taxonomy): Bacteria > Bacillota > Clostridia > Saccharofermentanales > UBA5734 > UBA5734. The sequence goes on along the minus strand of SABL01000050.1, from coordinate 1,945 downwards.
ACGGGGCTGTCTGCAGCGGAACGACGGCAGAAAGCACAAGATCTCGGCTCAGAGTCCAATCCAGAGAAAAAACAAAAGCCTGGCAGCCAGCTACGCGATTTTGCCCCCGGCAAACCTGGATCCAAAGCCCGACGCCAAGCCAAAGCCAAGCAACCATCAGGAGCAAAAGGCAAGGCCAAGTCAAACGCCAAGAATCCTCCACCCCTGCCGCCGCGTTCCTATCTCAGCAGCGACGGTTTCCTGATCCAGGCCGGGCGCAATAATCTGCAAAACGACCGCCTGACCTTGCGCACGGCGCAAAAAGATGATCTATGGTTCCATGCCCAGAAGATTCCGGGCACCCATGTGATCATCCGCTGCGGCAAACGGCCGGTCCCCGAGCGTACGCTCGAGGAAGCCGCCCAGATCGCGGCCTGGTTCTCGCAGGCGGCCGCTTCCCTGCAGCAAGGCAGTCCAGCCAGCAGTGAGGTTCATAAGGTCGCCGTGGACTATTGCCCGGTCAGCCAAGTCAAGAAAATTACTGGTGCCAAGCCTGGCCTGGTGCAGTATGACCACTACCAGACCCTGTTCGTCCGGCCTCGTGATCCTCAGCAATTTCTGCAATCACCTGGGCAAGAACACAACTACCCGGAAGAAGAATAAAGCGGTACAATCGGAAGAGCCCTGTCCAGAAAAACAAAACTTGAATACAGATGAGGTGCCACATGCTTTTTGCTAAAACCAACGCTGCTCCAGAGAATCCTGAGCTCGCTGAAAAAATCGCCACCGCCCTGGCCTTCCTGCGCGACAATGACCTCGCAAGCTTCGCCAACGGCTCCGTCGTGATTGAGCCTGGCGTCATCACGGCCAACTTCATGAGCTATGAAACAGTCGCCCCAGTTGAAGTCGCCTTCGAAACCCATGACCGATTCATGGATATCCAGTGCATGATCGAAGGCAAGGAGATTATCGGCGTTGCCGACCGCGCCACCCTGAGTGAAAAAACGCCCTACAACGAGCAGAAAGACATCACGTTCTACCATGACCCGGAAACTGCTTACAGCCAGGTCCTGCTTTCAGCCGGCACTCTTGTGACCCTGATGCCCGACGAGGCCCACAAGCCGAAAATAGCCGTATCTGGCCCGGAAACGATCAAGAAAGTCGTGATCAAGATTCTTCTCTAAAGCGGCAGTGCCGGCTGGTTCGTCCAGCTCCGGCAAATGGGCCGGACCCAGTGGCAGTTTCAGTCTTGACCCTTCTCCTGCTCCGCCTGCCAGGCTGCCTGGCCCTTCAAAATCTTTTCTCTGAAATCTGATTGCTCAAGCGATGGCCTGCAACCGCAGTATTTCTGGCGGTACAGGCCATCTTCGCGTGCCTGATTCTGCCCCGCACGAAAGCCTGGCTCGACGAGCAGCTTCTCGCCCTGGACAGGTCCGGGAGCGACGGCGACGACAGCATCATCGGCGAGCGCGCCGGATTGAAGCGGGCGGCCGTGTTCGCCGCCAAGCTGGAGCAGGAGCTGCAGGGGAGCGAACTGGAAGTCCTCCGTCTCATCCGCGAGATCGTGGCGGCGTGCGACATCCAGGCCGAACCCCGGCAGATGCTGGAGTCCCGGATACGGAGACTCGTGTCCCCGATCGCCGCCCGCGTCTTGCTGGCGGCGATCGAGGGAAACCGAGTCCAGAAACTCGTGAGCGGCAAACCAACAAGGAAGATCGGATGACATGAAGACCATCGCCAAGTACGCGACCGAGTTCTACGGCGCGCTGTTCCAGGAACTGGGCGCCCGGCACCGCCGGAAAACGATGCCGGCCGTGACCGGCGGACGGACCGTGGAGGAGATCCGCGTCCTAGTGCGGCTTCTCGCCGTGAACAAATGCGTGTGGACGGCCTGACATGCCCGGCAAGAGCACGATCAAGGGATTCATCCACGCGGCGCGCAAGGACTGCATCCGCGGCTATACCG
>SABL01000182.1 GCA_009928985.1 Clostridia bacterium | reverse complement strand
TAACCTGAGGGGAAATTTCTCGAGTGTAGTTGGATTCAGATTCAGCAGGTTGGAGATTGCTATTCCGCTTTACACGATCGAAAACTTCATCTGCTGAATAGCGTGTCCGGCTTTCGGCTGCCTGTCGATCTGCTTCATCCAATTTGGCTTCCACATCCTCAGTGGTATTGGCAAAGGCATGTCGAGATAGCATGCTCTGAACACGTTCCGCTATGGCAAGAATCTACATGATAGAAGACATAGAAATAGGAACCACTTTACTTGAGTTGAGGACTCATTTGGCTGTTGAAACAGTGAGCTTCAAACCGAGTGGTTGCATGATTTTAAGCACGGTATCCAAATTGGGGATGGTTTTAAAAGACTCGATTCTTGCAACTGAGGATTGAGGGATTCCACACAAGGATGGGCTGCTGGGCACGCCCAATGAACTGAAGATCAAGTATTTCGCCGAAAATGAATTCCAAAACCTCTCGGGCGAGCCTTTGGCCCAGGCTATGCGCGACCGGATCAAACGCAAGGACCAGAACTTGGTCGGCCAGATGGATTCACAAGGGACGACGCCGCGCCAGACCACCGACCTGGTCGGCAGCTTGTGCGACCTCGTCAGCGGCAGCGGTGATCGCGGCACACCGGTCATCCTGATCCAGAACTACTTCACGAATTACGCCAGCGAGTGATGGACAACAAGTAACCAGAACATGGGGACTGATAAGCCATACCGTAAACTTTTGTAAAATAGACTAGAAGTTTACGGTGCAGTGAAGTAAAATTGTTCTGTGGGGGTGATCGCAATGATCCAGCGCGAATCATATCTGCAGAAAATCCGTCCGTTTATGCATAAAGATCTGGTCAAAGTTTTGTCCGGGATTCGTCGCTCCGGGAAGTCCACGCTATTTAAATTGATTCAGCAGGAGCTGCTGGCCCAGGGAATCAAGCCCAGTCAGATCTACGAAATCAATTTTGAAAGTCTGTCATATGTCACTGCCAGCATGATGGATGTGTATCGGGAATTGATCCAATTTGGCCAGAGCCAGGCTGGAAAATCCTATATTTTTCTCGATGAAGTCCAGGATTTGTCTGAGTGGGAGAGACTGGTCAATTCCTTGCGCGTGGATCTGGATTGTGACCTCTATATTACAGGTTCCAATTCGAAACTGTTGTCTGGTGAACTTGCAACTCATTTGGCTGGTCGCTACATTGAAATTTCGGTGTATCCGTTTTCGTTTCAAGAAGTGACCGAACTGTCCCAGGACGCCCGTCCTGAAATGACCCGCCAGGAACTTTTCCAGCACTATCTTCTCTGGGGCGGCATGCCCTTTCTATATGCCAACCAGCTTGACGCCGAGGCATCCGCGGCTTATTTGCAAGATATTTTCAATTCGATTGTCCTCAAGGATATCATTGCGCGGCACTCGATTCGCGATGTTGAATTGTTCGAACGTATCCTTCATTATCTCATGGCACAGGTAGGCCAACCTTTTTCCGGCGCAAGTCTGGCCCACTATTTAAAAAATGAAAAGCGGACCCTTTCGCAGGAGACGCTGTACAACTACATCGCCTACGCGCAGGATGCTTGCCTGTTGCACCTGGCGCCCAGGGCTGATGTCATTGGAAAGCGAATGCTGCAGTTCCAGGAGAAGATCTATCTCGCTGATCCAGGCATTCGCCAGGCCATCTATGGTCATAACCAGCGGGACATCAACCAGATCCTGGAAAACATCGTCTATCTAGAGCTGCTGCGACGGGGCTACAAAGTATCGATCGGCAAAGCCGGCAGCAGGGAGATTGATTTTGTGGCTGAATCCAGGAATGGCCGCCAATACTTCCAAGTTGCTTACCTGCTGGCAGATCCAACCGTTGTCGAACGTGAATTTTCAGTCTTGCACACCACCCCGGACTCCTATCCCAAGTTTGTGCTCAGCCTCGATACGATTGACTTCAGCCGCGACGGGGTTATCCACCAGAATCTGATCGACTTTTTAATTGCGCCAATTTATCTTGAAAAATAAAAAAACCCGCTCGCATAATTTCGCTGCAGATCTTCCAATAAGGTCTCTCAATCAAGAGAGGATATTTGAAAAGTAGTTATGAACTACTTGTTGTTGTCAGTATATCATAAAAATGCGAGAAAGAATTGGTGAAATCACACAAACAGATAAATTCGACAAATGACCAGTAATTGTCTTGATGGGCGTGTTCAAAGTTGGTCAAACCATCAAGACAAATCGCTTCCTGGCCCAATGCCTATGGGCACCCCTACGCGAACTGGCCATGTCAAAATGGTCTAAATCGCATGATTCAATGAGGCCAGATCGCGTAGGGTGTCCGGATCAGATCGGATGGATCACCCGTGGGCGCTTGGCATAATCGTTCAGCTCCAGGGACCAATACCCTGCCCAGGTTTTCATGGCCGGATAGTCCGGATGGCCAGGGTCGAGCATGATGTTGCGGAAATGGACAAATCCCCCAACGCCACCCACATCTTCCGGAGGTGTCTGGCCGTTCGCCTCCACGAGGAAAGGTGATTCCTGATCGTAATCCGCCAGCACGCGAACGAGCTCGATTTCATGTTCCCAGCCATCACCCAGGTCGTAGGTGTACAGGATCTGCGAATAGTCTGGCAAAAACGCCTCCAATGTCAGGCCTTCCATCAGCACGGCTTTCTCGTCATACTCCAGGCATTCCCTGTCTGGAACGATCCGGGCAATCCGCTCATTCGGATTCCCTGCATGGATGGCAAACTCGTAGAGGTGATAATTTTGCCAGCCAAATACCCGTTGCAGCACCTCATGCAGCCGTTCAAAGCTCAGGCCTGCTGGGACGATGATTCGCCGCACTGCTTTGTAAACCTCCAGATCCAATGTGATCTGCAATTCAAAGGCGCGGTATCGGTAAGCCGGTTTGCCGGTCAGTTCGGATAGCGCGTGGGTCATGGCCCGGTAAGGCACGAACGAGGTATCTTGTTTGGCAGAATAATTGACCGAAAGATAGTTGTTCCACTCACCGACTGTGTCGCTGAACATTTTATCAACGCCATTGTATGTTCGGCCAATGTGAAAACAGCACTCCAGCCCGGCCTTCGTGACCCACGAGGCCGTTTGCCGGTTGTGATTGGACACCCAGACAACCTCGCCAGCCCGGTGCATGTATTCATCCACGATCTCTGGATTGATGTTCATGTGCAGCAACGTATGCTCAATGGCTTTTTTCACCAGTGGCTCCAGGTTTTTCAGATCTTTCCGCTTGACCTGGTAAAGCGCCACCGTGAATCTCGTCGCATTATTGACCAGGACAACCAGATCCTCCGTGCGATGATTTTCCCACACTTTGGTCCAGTTTGCGGTCCATGAAAACAGCGGATTTTC
>SABL01000181.1 GCA_009928985.1 Clostridia bacterium | reverse complement strand
GATGGCACAACCCGTCGGTGTGTTGGCGATGCCACCGAGGGCGGTTTCGCGCAGTTCCATGGGCATCCGTTTGCCGACCTTGTACATGGCGTCTACGACCTCGTCAAACGGGATGATGCTGGGGATGCCAGCCAGAGTCATTTCAGCGCTAATCAGGGCGTTAGCCGTGCCGAGGGCATTTCGTTTCTGGCAGGGTGACTCCACCAGTCCGGCGATCGGATCGCAAACGAGGCCCATGACATTTTTCAGAGCTGTCGCCGCGGCGTCGAGCGACTGGCGTGGTGTGCCACCCAGGATGGATACGATGCCTGCTGCTGCCATGGCAGCAGCGGAGCCGGTCTCGGCCTGGCAGCCGCCTTCGGCCCCGGACACAGTGGCGTTGCGGGTGATAATCATGCCGATCGCTCCAGCAACAAAGAGCGCATCGATGACCTGGTCTTCGCTCCAGCCAAACTGCTCCGCTGTGGTCAGCAGGCTGCCGGGCAGAATCCCGCAAGATCCAGCCGTCGGTGCTGCGACGATCAGGCCCATCGAAGCATTGACTTCCATGACGCCCATGGCCGCCCCGATGGCTTTGGACATCCAGGGGCCACAGACTGTCGGTCCTGCGTCGAGGCGGTCTTTCAATCTCCTGGCTTCACCACCGAGCAGACCGCCCATCGAATGCAGCTCTTCCTTATGGGCGCGCTCTACGGCCAGTCGCATAACCTCGTAGTCTTTGCGCATTTCTGCCCGGATGCTTTCTTCACTCCAGCCGGTCAGGTCCATTTCCCGTTCGATGCAAATCTGAACGATCGATTTGCCTGTTTCAAGACAGAGTGTTTCCAGTTCGATGCCATTTTTAAAATTCATTGCAATCACCTGCCTTGTTTAACGAAGGGATAAGACCAGAGCGGTCTGGATCAAGTCTGGCTTGGCTTTGATCTTGTCAACAGCAGAATCGGAGATTTCCTCGTCAGCCTCGATGATGGTGTAGGCGAAATCGCCTTTGTCTTCGCGATAGATGCGCATGAAAGCGACATTGATGCCCTCGGAAGCGATACACTGTGTAATGTGGGCTGCGACACCGGGAATATCACGCTGTTTGACGATCAGGGTGTAGAACTCGCCGGTGAATTCGACGCGCTGGCCGTTGAGCTGGACGATGTTGATGCTGCCGCCGCCAACAGATTCTCCGATCACTTCGGACTGTTTTCCGTCATCGGTGGTGATCAGCATCCTGACGGTGTTGGGATGATAGTCTTCTCCCAGGTCAGTCGGCGTGAAAGAATACGTGATACCCTTTTCGTCAGCCCCTTTGAAAGCATCGACGATGCGTGGATCTTCGGTCGAATAACCCAGGATGCCGCCCAGAAGGGCGCGGTCTGTACCGTGACCGCGATACGTCTTGGCAAAAGACCCGTGCAGAAAGAATTGGACAGACGAGATCTTGCCATGGGCAATTTTCCGGCCAACCAGGGCGATCCTTACCGCACCAGCCGTGTGCGAACTGGATGGGCCGATCATACGCGGCCCGATGACATCAAAGACACTCAAATTTTTCATGGTAGCCTACCAGATGCGTGTGATGAATGTTCATGTGACAGGTGCTAAGGATAGTATACGAAATATCGGGATCTGTTTGTTGATTTTGGTAGCCCCTTCCACTCTTTCAATGAATGTAGCTCAATAACCTTCACTTAACCCATCTTTTACATTCACGCGTTCAACACAGAAGCGGTTTAATCTGTTCGATGTAGACACCACAATCTTGTAACCAATGAGGTGATTCCAGTGGCCATCGAAACATTCAAACGCTATGAGAACAAATACCGGGTCGATCAACGGACGTGGGAGTTGCTGCAGAGCCAGCTGCTCGACCGAATGGAGCCTGACACTTACAACCAAAATGGCAGGACCTATTCGATCAGCAATCTTTATTTCGACACTCCGGACAGCCATTTGATCCGCACATCCCTGCAAAAGCCGGTCTATAAGGAAAAACTCCGGCTCAGAGCATATGGCGTGCCTGGGCTCGAGACTCAAGTCTACCTCGAGATCAAGAAAAAATGCCAGGGCATCGTCAACAAACGGCGCAGTGCTCTGATTCTGAGCGATGCCTATGACTTCGTTGCCAGTGGCCAGCTGCCAGCCGAGAGGCCTTATCAAAACCGTCAGGTCCTGCGGGAAATCTCCTATCTGCTGCAGCAGCATGAGCTACGGCCCAGTCTGTATCTGGCTTATGATCGTCTGGCCTTTTTTGACCGTGAGAACAGGGATTTGCGTATCTCCTATGACACCAACATTCGTTCGCGGCGCACCGATTTACATCTGGAATCTGGTGATCATGGTGCTCAGTTACTCGCCCCCGGCGAGGGCCTGATCGAAATCAAGGTCGCTGGCAATATGCCATTCTGGTTGGCGCGACTGCTCTCGGATCTCGAGATCCGTCCGACCAGTTTTTCCAAATACGGAACCGAATATCAGTTGCAGTTGGTACAGACAGCTCCCAGGTCGTCCGTTGCCTATGCTGCCGGACAACCCCGTGCCGCTGCCGTTTATCAATTGGGACGATAAGGAGAATGTTTCATGCTTGACTCGCTATTTACATCTGCTTCCAGCACAACAGAATCGACCCTCACGGTGAGTAATTCACTGGTCGCGCTGCTGGCTGCTTTTGCGGTCGGTATTCTGATCAGCCTGGTCTATATGCGCACGCACAAGAACAATAATCCATCCCAGAGCTTTGCCCTGACCATCGTGATCCTGCCGGCGGTCATTTCTGTCATCATTCTATTGGTTGGCAGCAACATCGCCCGGGCGTTCAGCCTGGCCGGAGCTTTTTCGATCATCCGGTTCCGCAGTGTCCCAGGGGATCCGAAAGACATCGCCTATGTCTTGTTTGCCCTGGCAGCTGGCCTGGCCTGCGGCATGGGCTATCTGACGTTTGGCTTCCTGTTCACCCTCGTCGTCTGCCTGGTGATGCTGATCCTGAACGCGATCAAATTTGGCCAGAGCAGGACGACCGGCAAGCTTCTGAAAATTGTAATCCCGGAAAACCTCGACTATCAGAATGCCCTGGAGGATGTTCTCAACCAGTACACGGTCTCGCATGATCTGATCAAAGTGAAAACCACCGACCTCGGCAGCTTGTATGAGCTGGTCTACCAGGTCACAACCCGCGACGACCGCAAAGAGAAAGACTTCATCGACGAGCTCAGATGTCGCAATGGCAATCTCAACATCACGCTGGTCATGAATGCCCAGCCGGCTGAATATTGATACGATGAGAATAGGAGAAACCGAAATGAAACGAACTTTAATCAAAACTCTAAGCACGGTAGCCGCGATTGTACTGATCGGCTCCATGGTCGCAGGCTGTAGTACCGCCCGAGCCAGTGGT
>SABL01000180.1 GCA_009928985.1 Clostridia bacterium | reverse complement strand
AAAAGCAAAATACTCAGCTCAAGGAACTGGTTCGCCTTGATCCTATGACCCAATTGCTCAATCACGAAGCTTCTTTTGCTGCTTTGACTGATGAAATCAAGCGCTCACGACGCATGAATGATCCTTTGAGCATCCTGATCATGGATCTTGATGACTTCAAGTCCATCAATGACACGTATGGTCATCTGGTTGGGGACCATGTCATCCGGCAGACTGCAGCCATCATCAGGCAGACGGTCCGCATCACGGATCAGGTCGGGCGCTATGGGGGAGAAGAATTCATTGTCATCATGCCGGATACAGATCTGGCAGCTGCCTCGGTTGTGGCTGCACGCGTCCGGCAAGCACTTGAACAAGCTGATTTCGATCACTCGTTCAAGGTAACCGTCAGCGGCGGCATCAGCCAGTTCCAGCTGGAATCCATTGATGAATTGATTCGCCAGACCGATTCGAAATTGTATCTGGCCAAGAAAACCGGAAAGAACCGGATCGTTGATTCACTCGCCTGAGCAACGCACAGTCCAGTGGTAGGATTAATTTATCAGGTCTTTCATCTCGTATCGACCGGCTGGCTTGCCGGCTAAAAATCTGGCAGCAGCCAGGGCGCCGCGGGCAAAGACGTTGCGCGACTGGGCGCTGTGGTGAATGCTGATGGTTTCTTCACCCCCAGCAAAGAGGACGGTGTGTTCGCCTACGATCGTGCCTCCGCGAATCGACGAAAGGCCCAGCTCCCGGTCGCCGCGCTTTTGCCGGACTTGAGAGCGGTCGTACGTATATTCAAGCTGATTGTCGAGGGTTTGATTGAGCGCATCAGCGATCATCAGGGCGGTGCCCGACGGGGCATCGACTTTCTGGCGGTGATGGGCTTCGATGATTTCGATGTCGAAATCCGGATAGAGGATGGCAGCGGCTTTCTGGGCCAGGCTGATCAGGATGTTGACGCCCAGTGACATGTTGGCAGAAACAAAGATGGCGCTTGCCTGGGCCAGTCCATCGAGCTCATTTTTCTCAGCCTCCTCGAGACCGGTGGTGCAGATCACGGCTGGTTTTTGGGTGTTGCGGATCAGTTCAAACAAATTGGGCAGTGCGGCAGGGTTGGAAAAATCGATGATGACGTCAAATGCGACATCGCAGTCCTGGGCCCGGGCAAAAACAGGGAAGGGCTGGACCACTGCCTGGCTTAAGTCACTGCCGGCGACGATCTCAAGGTCCTGGCTGTCTTTGGCCAGGCCGGAGATGACCTGACCCATGCGGCCATTGCAGCCATTCAGGAAAACACGGATTGCCATGATCGTTCAAACTCCTCAGTTGATTGCTATTTGGTGCGAAAAGACCGTATCAGTGGAGACGGATCAGATCAGCTGGTAGTCAGACAATGCCTGGCGAATGATGGCAGAAGCCGCTGGACTTGGTTCACAGAGCGGCATGCGGCATTCGCCGACAGCATAGCCCATCAACGACAGGGCATGTTTGACCGGGATCGGGTTGACATCACTGAACATGGCCTTGATCAGGGGGACGAGGTGAGTCTGGATCCGGGTCGCTTCCGGGGCATCGCCTGACAGATAGGCTGCGACCATGTCATGGCACAACTGCGGCACGATATTGGCAATAACTGAAATCACGCCCTTGCCGCCATAGGACAGCATCGGCAGGACGAATCCGTCCTCACCGCTGTAGAGGTTGATTTTATCGCCGCAAAGGCTGGCAATGTCCGGAACTTGCTCGAGCTTGCATTCCTTGAGGCCATTGATGTTGGGCAGTTCGGCCAGGCGGGCAACCGTTTCAGGGTTGATGTTCATGCCGGTGCGGCTGGGGACATTGTACAGGATGATCGGGCAGTCGACTGCCTCGGCCACCGCTTTGAAATGGCGATACAGGCCTTCCTGGGACGCTTTGTTGTAGTAAGGTGACACACACAGCAGACCGTCAACGCCGAGGGCGGCAGCCTTGCGGCTGAGCTCGACGGCATGGTGGGTATCGTTGCTGCCGGTGCCAGCGATGACCGGGACACGTCCGCGCACGGTCTGGACCACATGGGCGATGATTGCCAGATGTTCTTCATCAGGCATGGTCGAGGCTTCGCCAGTGGTGCCGGCGACGATGATGGCATCGGTGCCGTGCTGGATCTGAAACTCGCACAATTCGGACAGGACGTCGAAATGGACACCTGATTCGGTAAACGGTGTGACAATGGCGACACCGGATCCTTGGAACAAGGGCTTTTTCATAAGTGGTCCTCCAGACAGGATGTATTTTGAAAGGCGCAGATGGAATTCCTGCAAAAATGCGCTGACAGACAGAAGGTCAAGGCGGGAAAGCCTTGTGTCATGATACCATCGGCTATACTTTACCGTCAAATCTCGCTATAATCCCAAACTATGATTAAACGTTCTGATTTCAACTATTTCCTGCCCGAAGAATTGATCGCCCAGCATCCATTGGCAAGGCGGGATGAGTCGCGCCTGCTGGTTCTGGATGGCTGTACAGGCGCCGTCCAGCATCAGGTTTTCTCTGACTTGCCGCTGCTTCTTACGGCCGGGGATTGCCTGGTCATCAACAATACGCGCGTCATTCCGGCCCGGCTTCTGGGACAGCGCAGTGACAGTGGCACGCCGGTGGAATTCCTGCTGCTCAAACGCCTGACCGAAACCGACTGGGAAGTCATCGTCCGGCCAGGGCGCCGGGTCAGGACAGGCCATCACATCACCTTTGTCCCGGGCGTGCTTGAGGCCAGTGTCCTGCGCGTCAATGACGACGGCAACCGCGTCGTCCGTTTCGAGTTTGACGGTGTTTTTGAATCTGTCCTCGACCAGGCTGGCACCATGCCATTGCCGCCCTACATCCGTGAGCGGCTGGAAGACCGGGAACGCTACCAGACGGTCTATGCCAAGCTGGATGGCTCTGCAGCTGCCCCGACAGCTGGCTTGCATTTCACGCCTGAACTACTCGATCACCTGCGTGCGCAGGGTGTCGTGATTGCCGAGGTCACCTTGCATGTCGGACTGGGCACTTTCCGCCCGGTCAAGGCGGACATCATCCAGGATCATCTGATGCATGCCGAATTTTACGATCTGCCCCAGTCTACGGTTGATGCCATCCAAAAAGCCAAAGCCAGCGGCCGGCGCGTGATTGCAGTTGGCACAACCAGCAACCGGGTCCTGGAAGCTGTGGCCAGTGCCCATCATGGCCAGCTGGTCGCCGGGTCTGGCTGGACAGACATTTTCATCTATCCCGGATATGCTTTCAAGGTTGTGGACGCCCTGATCACCAATTTTCATCTGCCGGAATCGACCTTGCTGATGCTCGTCTCAGCCATGGCCGGCAGGGAGCACATTCTCAGGGCCTACCAGGAGGCTATCGACGCACGCTACCGCTTCTTCAGTTTCGGG
>SABL01000179.1 GCA_009928985.1 Clostridia bacterium | reverse complement strand
ATATCAAATCAATCAGAGAACAGATTGATCGGGTTTATGCCGATGGCAGCTATGTAGGCTCTCTGGTTGTGCCAGAAACCGAAGGTCTGAACCACCTAACCGACTGGAAACCCAGTAGATTTTCTTTTTAATCAGGGCTCTTTAATCTTGCCGATCAGGCGCAGCAGCCCATCTAGAATCGTTATCGGGTGCGGCGGGCAGCCTGGAATAAACAGGTCGACGGGCAACAGTTCTGTTGCCCCGTTGTTCTGTTCTGCATGGTCACGGAAAATGCCGCCACTGATGGCGCAGGTGCCGACTGCGACCACCAGCCGTGGTGTCGGAACGGCTTCATAGGTATCGAGTGTGGCAGATTTCATGTTGCTGGTTACCGGCCCGGTGATCAGCAGCCCGTCTGAATGCCGCGGTGAAGCCACAATTTTTATGCCAAAACGGCTGAGATCGAAGACGACGGTGGTCAACACATTAATATCGACTTCACAGCCGTTACAGCCACCGGCACTCACCTGCCTGAATTGAATCGAACGCCCGAACATTTTGCAGTCAAGCTCTTTTGCCAGTTTGATGCCGCTACCGCCGACCACCAGATCTTCGCGTTGGCGCACTGCAAGTCGCGGATCGTTTGAAAAGCTGACAGCTCCGGTCTGACAGACCTCGGCACAAGCCCCGCAGAAGAGGCAGCGGCCGAGATCTATCTGCAGCTTCTGCCCGTTAACGCCGGGAATAATAGCTCCGGTAGGGCAGACATCAGCACATAACTGGCAACTCTGCCGGCACTGATCAGGGCGAATGACCGGCAGACCACGGAGGCGGTCAGGAATCGTCGGCGGTTTATCGGGGAAGCCGATGGTTCGGAAACCCTGTTGAAATCTGGCAGCTAAAATTTTCAGCATTGGTTTTCCCTCATAGGTCGAATCCGCAATATGACAGGTTAAAGCTTTTGTTGCACAGTGGAAAATCTGATATTTCCTGGTTGCGCAGCGCCATACTCAGGCCTGTCCAGTTGTGAAACGAAGGATCAACAACCTTATATCTTGAAAACCGGCCACGGGTATCGGTGATTACCGTATGGCAGATTTCGCCGCGCCAGCCCTCAACCAGTGATACAACCAGCGCATCAGGCTGACAGGGGCTCAAGGCCTCTCTTGCGTCGAGACCGTTAACATCGCCTGATGGCAGGTTCGGCAGGAGTTCCTGGAGAAAACGCAGTGAATCACGCATTTCATGCCAGCGGATCAAGGCCCGGGCTGCTACATCGCCGGTCATGATTTCGTGGCCGGGCTCAAGCGGAAACTTTGCATTCTGATATAGACCCATAGGAAAGTCATGGCGTGTATCACCGGCAATTCCGCAGGCACGAGCCGCCGGCCCGACCAGGCCAAGCACCATTGCTGCTTCCCGCGAAACTTTTCCGGTATTTTCGAACCTGGTCATTACCGAGGGCGAATCCCAGAGCAGTTGAATGGCTGATTTTGTATCTTTTTCGGCGTTGGCAAGTGCTTTAGCCAGCTTTTCGCTGCGTTCGGCCGTGTCAAGATCAAAACGCACCCCGCCGGGGCGAAGAAACCCACGCCCAAGGCGATTGCCGCAGACCAGAGCGGTCATATTCAAAAAGTCGCCGCGTATTCGGCCGCAGAACGACGAAGTTGGCAGATACCCGACATCACCGCCCATGGCCCCCAGGTCGCCAGTATGGTTGGCGAGGCGCTCAAGCTCAAGACCGATGAGCCGCAGAGCATTAGCTCTTCTGGGCACCCGGTTGCCGTGCAGGGCTTCTATAATCTGGCAGTAAGCAAGATAATGACCGATGGTGGTATCTCCAGCCAGGGTTTCCATCAGGTAGGGGGTCTTTTTGTCAGGCCCGCCGATCAGAGCTTTTTCGATACCGCGATGCTGATAGCCGAGAGAAATTTCCAGATGAAAAACATTCTCGCCGTGGCATTGAAAGCGGAAATGCCCTGGTTCAATTACTCCGGCGTGAACCGGCCCGACCGCCACTTCATGAGCTTCGCCGCCTTCAATATGAAAATAGTCACTATTCTGCCCCGACCAGATGCCCTTGATATCATGGTAAGGCTCGTGAAATCTTACCGGGCGCAGCCATGGGTGCCCGAGCGGGATAACTGCCCATTGCTCGGCGATTTCCCTTTCAAACATATGAAACTGCGGGCATGCCGGGGTAAATGACGCAAAGCTCTTTTCAACCACTGTAGATAGAACCTTGAGGCGCTTTTCTGAGTTGCTGGCGAGCACCGCAACCAGCCGCAACGATGCATCAGGTTTGGCAGGTGCGACTTCTGGTTCCATGCCGAAAAATGAGCAGACGCGCCAACCATGAGCGACGTCATCAATGATTCGCCGCTGAAATTCGTCGAACTCTGGGCGCGGAACCTCGGAGAATGGTATCATTCTGCCGTTTTCAACGAAACAATTGCTGGCTGAACTCATGGTTTGTCTCCCGGAAGCGCCGGAACAGGATTCGGGGCCGGCGAGATCTGAATTACGGCAGCGGCACGGTTGAGGACGGACTGCAGCGGTTTTGGCATCCAGAGCCCCAGCACCAGCAGGATTATGAGAGGAACCGCAACCAGAAAGACATCAAGTTTTCTGGTGGGAATAGTTTCAACTTTGGGATCTGCTTCGCCGAAAGCCAGAGGTAGAGCATAACGCAAGGCTCCGACAAAAACGGTTACGGTGCCGATCAGAAACATCAGAACCAGCAGGATGCGGTTGCTGTCGATGGCGGCTTTGAGAATCTGGAATTCACTCATAAAGAGAGAAAATGGCGCCACGCCGATGAGAATTAGAATACTTACGAAGATACCTGTTCCCCAGACTGGCGAAATGAGGTAGCTGCCGGACATCTTTTCGATGTTGTGTGTGCCAAAAGACTGCCCGAGACGACCCGCTGCGAAGAAGGCCAGTGATTTCGAGAGCGAGTGATTGAGCATGTGAAACAGGGCGGCAAAAGTTCCCAGCCCTCCGATACCAAGGCCAAACGCTATGATTCCGAGGTTTTCGACGGAACAGTAGGCCAGAAATCTCTTTATATCATGCTGGAAAAGAATAAATGCCGAAGCCATAAGTATTGATAAGAGCCCGAACCCGGTCAGATAATTCAGGGCCCAGCCTGAATGACCAAGAGTTGCTTCAGTGATCGGTATGAAGCGCATAATGCAGTATAGGGCCGCGTTGAGCATGAACCCTGAAAAAATGGCGGAAACGGGGGAGGGTGCCTTGCTGTGAGCGTCAGGCAGCCAGGTGTGCATCGGAGACAGACCTGCTTTGGTGCCGTAGCCGACCATGGCAAAGATAAATGCAGCTTTGACCAGAGCCGGTGAAAGAAACGCGGTATTGGCCATGAGGTTTGTCCAGAGCAGGGCCTGGTTCGGGTCGAGT